>JBOHBE010000402.1:0-2495 GCA_050698235.1 Gaiellales bacterium | reverse complement strand
AGGCCGGCCTTTGTGCCGCGCCTCGGCGGCGCCGTTCTTGGGCGCGGTCTGGTCACCGCGTACCTCAGCATCATCGTGCTGCTGCCGATCGCCGCGCTGGCATGGCAGACCCAGAAGGGCGGCTGGAGCACGTTCGTCGACTCCGTCACCGCACCCGACGCCATGGCGGCGCTCAAGCTGACCTTGGCGGCCTCGCTCATCGTGGCGGTCATCAACGCCGTCTTCGGCACGCTCATCGCCTGGGTGCTCGTCCGCGACGAGTTCCACGGCAAGGCGGCCGTCAACAGCCTGATCGACCTGCCGTTCGCGCTCCCAACGATCGTCGCGGGCCTGACGCTGCTCACCCTGTACGGGCCCGACTCGCCGATCGGCCTCAACATCACCTACACCCGCGCCGCCGTCGTGCTCGCGCTCCTCTTCGAGACGCTCCCGTTCGTGATCCGAAGCGTGCAGCCCGTGCTGCACGAGCTCGACCGGGACATGGAGGACGCCGCGGCGTCGCTCGGCGCTCGCGGCATGGTCGTCTTCCGCCGCATCGTCCTCCCCAACCTCGTCCCGGCCGTCCTGTCGGGGATGGCGCTCGCCTTCGCCCGCGCGATCGGCGAGTTCGGGTCGGTCGTGCTGCTCTCGGGGAACGTCCCCTTCTCGACCGAGGTCGCCTCGGTGCACATCTTCTCGCAGGTCTCGAGCGACTACGAAGCCGGCGCCGCCGCGCTCTCGGTGGTGCTGCTCGTGATCTCGCTCTTCGTCCTCATGTTGCTCTCCCTCATCGAACGCTGGAGCTCCAAGCATGATCGCTAGGCTGACGCTTCGATTCGTGGCCCTCGGCTACCTGTCGGCCCTTCTCCTCGTGCCCGTGAGCATCATCGTGTGGCACACGTTCTCGGGCGGGCTCGCGCCCGTGTGGGACGCGATTACGGCCCCGGAGGCGGTGAGCGCGCTCAAGCTAACCCTCACGATCGCCCTCATCACCGTGCCGCTGAACACGGTGTTCGGGGTGCTCGCCGCGCTGTCGCTCGTCAGGACGAACATGCCGTGCAAGCCGCTCTTCAGCGCGCTGATCGACCTGCCGTTCGCGGTCTCGCCGGTGGTCATCGGGTTCACGCTGATCCTCGTCTACGGCCAGAACGGCTGGTTCGGCTCGTGGTTCATCGAGCACGGCTATCCGGTGATCTTCTCGGTGCCCGGCATGGTGCTCGCCACGATCTTCGCCAGCCTGCCGTTCGTCGCCCGCGAGGTGATCCCCGTGCTGCGCGAGATCGGCACCGAGCAGGAGCAGGCCGCGTCGACGCTCGGCGCCACCCCGTTCCAGACGTTCCGGCGGGTCACGCTCCCGGCGATCCGCTGGGGCATCGTCTACGGCGTCGTCCTCACGACCGCCCGGGCGATCGGCGAGTACGGCGCGGTCGCGGTCGTCTCGGGCAGGGTGATCGGCCAGACCCAGACGCTCACGCTCCGCGTCCAGCAGAGCTACGAGAACTTCGACCACACCGCCGCCTACGCGGCAGCCCTCGAGCTGGCCGTGATCGCGCTGGCGACGCTGTTCATCATGAACCTCCTCCATCCAAGAAAGGGCGGCTGATCCGATGGCCATCTCGGTGCAGAACGTGTGCAAGCGGTTCGGCGACTTCGTGGCGCTCCGGGACATCGACCTCGCCGTGCCGGCCGGGTCGCTGACCGCCCTCCTCGGGCCGAGCGGCAGCGGCAAGTCGACGCTACTCCGGGTGATCGCGGGTCTCGAGAAGGCCGACTCAGGCGAGGTCTTCATCGGCGACACCCACGCGACGCCGCTCCCGGCCCACCGGCGCGACGTCGGCTTCGTCTTCCAGCACTACGCGGCGTTCAAGCACATGACCGTCGCCAAGAACATCGCCTTCGGCCTCGAGATCCGCAAGCGCCCCAAGGCCGAGGTGGCCGAGCGCGTCGGCGAGCTCATCAAGCTGGTGCAGCTCGAGGGCTTCGGCGACCGCTATCCGTCGCAGCTCTCAGGCGGCCAGCGGCAGCGCATGGCGCTGGCCCGCGCGCTCGCCGTCGAGCCGGAGGTGCTGCTCCTCGACGAGCCGTTCGGAGCGCTCGACGCGCGCGTTCGGACCGAGCTCCGGGCGTGGCTGCGCCGCCTCCACGACGAGATGCACGTGACGACGGTCTTCGTCACCCACGACCAGGAGGAGGCGATGGAGGTCGCCGACACGGTCGTGGTCATGAACCATGGCCATATCGTCCAGGAGGGGAACCCGCAGGACGTGTACGACCATCCCGCCGACGAGTTCGTCATGCACTTCATGGGCCACGTGAACGTGATCGGCGACGCCTACGTGCGGCCGCACGACGTCGAGATTCGCGTCGAGCCCAACGGCACCACATCGCGTGCCGTCGTGAAGCGCGTGCTCCGGCTCGGTGCGCAGGTGCGCGTCGAGCTCGTCGTCGAAGGCGGCGAGACCGTCGCCGCGGAGCTCAGCCGCGACGAGGCCGAGCGCCTGCCGCTGGAGCCGGGC
>JBOHBE010000401.1:0-13372 GCA_050698235.1 Gaiellales bacterium | reverse complement strand
GTTGCCGCCGGCCTCGGCCAGCAGGCGCTCGGCGAGCTCCTTCTTCTGCTCGGGCGTGAACTTCTTGAGCTCGTTGTCGACGGCGCGCTGGTTGATGACCTGGTTCCAGTAGTCCAGCGACGACATGCCGAGCAGCGCAGTCTTGCCCACGAACTGGCGCAGCACCTCGTTGGTCGGGCCCATGACCCAGCCGGCCTTGCCGTCGCGCAGGACGCGCTCGAGCTGCAACGGCTGCTTCTTGTAGCCCGTGCCGCCGCAGCAGTGGAGCATCTTGTCGACGACGTGCGCAACGTTCTTGGCCGCGTTGAACTTGATCTGCCACAGCCAGTGCAGGTAGTTGCCGCGGGCCAGCTCACCCACCGCGGGGTTCGTCTGCGAGCCGTCGGTGACGCCGTCGAGGGCCTGCGCCACGCCGAAGACGAATGACCGCGACGCGTTCGTGTCCATGATCGCCTCGCCGACCGTGTCCTGGATGGTCGGGTAGTCGCACACCCGAAGGCCTACGTCCTTGTGGGTCTTGCGCGTGGTGTGGCGGATCGCGATGTCGATCGCGCCGAGCGAGATGCCGTTCCACGTGCCGGACGATCCGATCAGGAAGTTCGGGTCGACCGACTCGTCGTTCGAGTTGGCGCCGTCGCCGACGGGGCCGACCAGCTGGCCCTCGGGGACGAACTTCCAGTCGAGCAGGAGCGAGCCGGACTGGTTCCCGCGCAGGCCCATCGCGTCCCACTCCTCGGGCTTGGCCTCGATCTCGTCCTTGTCGACCACGAACACCGACAGGTTCGAGTAGTCGCCGCCGTAGTCGGGCGACGTGGTCTGGAGGACGTAGAAGTCGGCAAACCCTGCCGACGTCGTCCAGGACGCCTTCTTCAGCACCTCGAAGCCGCCGTCGACGCGGCGCGCGCCGGACGCGATCGGGTACCAGAAGTGCGACCCGGTCTCGGGGTCCGAGTACGAGAGCGTGCCGAGCAGGCCGTCGCGCACCCTCTTCAGGTACTTCTCGATCGTGTACTCGGTCGGACGCAGCTTCAGCGCCTCGACGGCGCCGATGTGCATGACGTAGCACATGGCGCAGGACGCGTCCCCGTAGCGCGCGATCGTCTCGGTGACGTTCGCGTACATGACGTGGTTCTGGCCGAGGCCTCCCCACTCCTTCGGGAGCATCAGACCGAGGAAGCCGTCCGGCGCGAGCGCCTCGAGGCTCTTGCGCGGGAAGGTCAGCGTCCTGTCGTTCTCGGCCGCGAGTGGACGGATGGTCTCCTCGCAGATCTGCTTCAGGCGCTCGAGCAGCCCGAGCTGCTCCTCGGTGAGATACCACTCGGGGTTGAACATGGGATCTAGCCCGTTCATGGCCGAATCGGGAACGACCGTTGCCATACAAAAGCTCCTCTCCTGGCGTGCCAGGAATATCCTAACGACGCGCCGCGCTCCGGGTCTATGTCCCACCGGCCACGGGCGCGGGCTCCAGAGTGTCAACCGTCCACTCGGGCTCGATCAGCCCGAGCCGGTTGGCCAGCCAGCTCGCCGTCGTCGCCTGAACGAGCAGGGTGGCCACGATCGCCAGCGCCACGACGCTGACGATCAGCTGGGCATGGGGCACGTTCGTCTGAAGCAGGATCCCCCCGAGCGCCGCCGGAACGACGCCCGTCTCACGCGTCCAGCACAGGAAGAGCCTCTCGGACCGGGTCCATCGCGCACGCCTGTCCGGATACGTGCACACCAGGACCGCTACCGGACGGGCGACCAGGATGAACACCGCGAGCACCGCCAGCCCCGACCACAGGTGCTGCCAGATGTCCTCGAGCGGCAGGTTCGCTCCGAGCGTGATGAACACGAGCATCGTGACGATGTCGGCCACGCTGGTGACGAAGCTCAGGAGCTCGCGCGCGTGGCGCGGGTGCATGTCGAGGCCGAAGAGCTCCATGTTCCCAACGATGAGGCCCGCGATGAACGCCCCCAGGTACCCGCTGCCGTCGATCGACTCCAGCGAGAAGTACCCGGCCGACACGGCGACGAGCGCGGCGATCGCCGGGGACTCTCGCCAGATCCCGATACGCCGGCTTGACACCGTGGCGGCAAGCACGAAGCCCACGACGATCCCGATCGCGGCGCTCGACACGAGGTTGCGAACGAACGACGCCAGCTCGGACGTGACCGATGCGTGCCCCGTCACGACGACGCCCGCGATCGCAAGCGCCAGGATCGCGCCGGTCGGGTCGTTGAATGCGGACTCGGCGATAACGGTCTGGGACACCTTGGGCCGGATACGGATGCGCGAGAACAGCGGGATCAGGATCGCCGGGTCGGTCGGAGCCAGCACCGCGCCCATCAGGAGGGCCGCATCGGCCGGAAGACCGAAGACGACGGCCGCGGCGAGCCCGGTGACGATCGCGGTGAGCACGACTCCCGGCAGCACGAGGAGACTCAAGCCGAGGCTCACGGTCCGGAGCACATGGAGCGACAGGCTGAGACCACCGTAGAACAGGATGAAGCCGACACCGACCGTCAGGATGAGCTCCACCCCGACCGATCCGATCGGGGCTTCGGCGATATCGAGCGCGGATGGCCCGATCAGGACGCCGAAGCCGACCATGATCACGATCTCGGGCAGGCCGATGAGATCGGCCACCAGACGCGCGAAGAGGCCGCAGGCCAGGATCAGCGAGACCGTGAGGGTGAGGTCCTGGGCGGACACGTCCGTTACTCGGGACCGTCGGCCGGGGGATCCTCGATCCGTCCCTCCGCGGCTTTAGCCACGTCGTTCGCCGTCAGAAGCAGGATGATGACGAACAGGCCCGTGACCAGGGCGGCGATCAGAAGCAGCCGCAGCGCGTCGCGACGGGTGTCCCGGAAACGGGCGTTCTCGGCGGCGGCGGTCCTGCCCTCGAGGCCCGCAAGGCCCTGAGCCGCCGCCGCCGCCCGGTGAAAGTTGACGATCTCGGGCCCGAGGAGGAGGCGCTTGACTTCCGCCGCGCGCCCGGCCCGCACGGCGCCGTACGCCTCGGCGTCGAGCCGCATGAAGTCGTCGGACGCGTCGTCGATGCGCCGGAGCAGCGGCCGCTCGGCGGCCCCGGTCAGCAATCTGTGTGCGCGGGCCCTGTCCGCGTTGAACCGGGCGACGGACCGGAGAAACTGCGGGCGGCTCTGGCCGTCGTCGTAGCCATACGCCGTCTGCCACCCGTTGTAATCCGTGACGTCAAACTTGAGCTGCAGGGCGATTGCGCTTGCGGTCGATGCGGCCTGCACGGCGTCGAACCGGTCGCCAACGCGGCTCATCCCCCAGATCCCCACGCCTGCCACGACCGTCAGTCCGAGGACGGTCACAACGATGGCGGCATAGAGCTTCGTGCGTATAGTCACGATGGGGCCTGCGGCGCGGTCGAGGACAGCGTGGCCGGGGACGGCCGATTCTACGCGGCGAGCGCGGCGAGCGGCCGGACTGCACTTGACGTTTCCGAGCCGATGGCGGACGATCCTCGCCGTGGCAGTCCTGATGTACTTCCAGTCACAGCGCGGGGGCGTGCCGCCGCTGGTGTCGTTGACTCTCCTCGTCGTGCTGTATCTGACCGTGATCGAGCTGCGGCCGCTGCGGATGTCGTTTCGACTCAAGGCCTGGTGGTTCAGCCTCGCGCTCCTGACGCACTTCTTCGGCTACCTGCTGCTCCGCGGCTACGTCTACTACCAGCACAGGGCCGGCGAAGGATGAGCGAGTCCGTCGAGCGCCAGCGCGCGCGGCGGCTGCGAATCGATCCGCGCCTCTTCGCGCTCCTCCTGCTCCTGCCGCTGACCTTCCTCGCGTCTCGAAGCTGCGGCGACACCCAAAACCAGGTCACCCAGAGCGAGGCCGTCGCGATTGCGAAGGGCGAGATCACGTACCGCCCCGACGGCGTGAACGTCAGGTTCGTCAGGCGCGGCATCCCGTCCAGGACCTACTGGGCCGTCTCGCTCTGGCAGCGGGCGGCAGACGGTGGACATACGAACGTGACCGTGGTCGTGGTCGACGCCCAGACGGGCATCGTGACCCAGGTGAACCGCGACACCAGCCCCTGATCGCGCCCTCGGCCGCCAGGAATTGGGGGGTTTCGCTCATCCGCGGTGTGCTGTAGTGTCGTCCGATCCCGGAGCCGGGACGAGGTCACGACCAAGCGAAAGGCAGGTGGTGATTCGATGAGGTCCGGACGACTCGCGCTCCCACGCGGACGAGGACGCGCGATCGACGTCGATGAGGAGGCAGGCCCGTGAGCCATGTCCTCTTGGCCCTGCCGGCGCTGGCGGAGACGATCCAGTCGCTCACCGACAAGATCACTCTCGACAGCCAGATCCTGACGGAGCAGTTCTACTACTGGACGGTCGTCGTGATGTGGCTGATCCACGTCGGCTTCATGTCGTACGAGGCAGGGGCGGCACGACGGAAGAACGTCATGTCCACCGCGATCAAGAACATCCTGACGATCGCGGTCGTGACGCCCACGTTCCTGTACTTCGGCTGGTGGATCTACGGCTGCATGGAGACCGGTCTCATCCCGCAGGGGCCCGACAGCCTCCAGGGCGGCCTCCAGTTCTGCGCCACCACGTACCCGTGGTCCGCCAATCTTGCCCCCAACCTGACCGACCACATAAGCGCCGTCTTCTGGGGCGCGTTCCTGCTCTTCTCGTGGACGACCGGGTCGATCATGTCCGGCGCCATCATCGAGCGGGCGCGGGTCTCTGCCTACCTCCTGCTCACCGTCATGCTCGGCTCCGTCATCTGGATCCTTGACGCGGCCTGGGGATGGAGCGCGGGCGGCTGGCTCACCACCGGCTTCGGCTTCCACGACTCGATCGCCTCGGCGGTCGTGCACGGCGTCGCCGGCGCCTTCACCCTCGGCGTGCTCTTCCAGATCGGGCCCCGTATCGGGAAATACGATCGCGCCGGACTGGCGCGGACATTCAAACCCCACAACCTGCACCTGACGTTGATGGGGCTCATGCTGATCTTCACGGGGTTCTACGGCTTCTATGCCGCCTGCCTCGTCATCACGTCCACGTCGTTCCCCGGCTGGCTCAACATCTACCTCTCGCCCACGACGCTCGGATCGATCTTCTTCGCGATCACCGTCGGGTTCGCCGGCGGCTTCACGGGCGGGTACTTCGCCAGCAAGGGAGACCCGTTCTGGACGCTGTCAGGGGGTCTTGCCGGTGTCATCTCGGTGTCGGCCGGCGCCGACGTCTACTCGCCGTCCCTCGACTATCTGATCTCGATGTTCGGCGGCGGCACGGCGGTGTTCGTCGGATACTTCATCGAGCGCAGGATGCGCGTCGACGACGCCGTCGGGGCGGTGGCCGTCCACGGCTACTCAGGCTTCTGGGGGATCATCGCCGTCGGGCTCTTCGCATCGGGGTACCCAACGGGGGTCAACAACGTCCCGTCCTCGATGGGCGGGCAGTTGATGGGGCTCATGACCTTCCTCCCGCTGGGGTTCTTCGGCGGATACATCCCGGCCCTGCTCCTCAGAAAGGCTGGTCTGCTTCGCGTCCCGTTGGAGGTGGAGCTCGAAGGGCTCGACATTGCCGAATTCCAGACCGACTTCTATCCGGAATTCGAACGGGCGAGCGAGCCCATCGTCCTGCCCAACGGAGACGAGGTCGACGCAGCACCCGTCTTACTCGAGGCGTACAACCAGGTGCGGAGGCAGTAGGCGATGTTGGCCTTGATACTCGGACTCGTGCTTCAGATCGCGGTGGTCGGAGGCCTCTTCATCTGGGGCTTCCGCAAGGACCGCCGCCTCCGCGACGAGTTCCCGGAGAGGTACGTATGAGAAGGGAGACGCATGGCCATTGACTCCGTTCCGAGCTGTGTTCAGCACGGCGTGGCGGCGGCCGACGGCACCATCAAGCCCTACGAGCACTGCGCAGCCTTCTACACCTTCGCGTCCAACCAGACGTTCGACGCCAATACGACCAGTTCATTCTGGCTGGGGGCCAGCAACGGCACCATCCTCCTGGTCGCGCTCGGCATTGTCGTCATGGTGGCCGCGCTTGTGGCCTGGGTCGTGACCGAGGACACCCGGCTCATCGCCCAGGCTCAGCGGCTCCGCGCCGCTCAGTCGGGCGCAGGCGCCGCGGCGCCCACACCGCCACCCCCACCGGCGGCGAGCGCATGAGAGCCGGTCATCACGAAGGAGGCCACCGTGCCTGAGAAGCACCCGGAGTTCGACCCGATGCAGACCCATCGCAAGGAGTTCGAATACGCGATGATCGCGATCTCGCTGGTCTGCATCGTGATCGTCCTCTTCGTCACCCAGGCGACGCACTGGGGAAACCAGTGATCGGGAAGGACAGTGCGTGAAGCGGCTGAGCTGCCAGATCTGCGGGCGCCAGGAGGTGTGGGGGATCCTGTCCTCCGCCGCATGGGGTCAGACCAGTGACGGCGACGGCCGCATCTGTCCGAGCTGCATCTCCGACCACAACGACGCGCGCGAGCGCGCCGAGCGCGAACCGCCGACGGCCTGACAGCCGCCGTTCTGAGTAAGCCGAAGCCCCGCCGGCGGCGGGGCTTCGGTCTGCTGGCGTCTGGATGCGTGGGAAGAGGCACACATGTACGCTTTCGACATGTCGAAAGTGCACACCTCGGCGGCGCAAAGTCGTCCGGCGAACGGCACTCGCTCGGTCGACGACCGATACCTGCATCAGATCATCCGGACGGTCTCGTCGACGCTCGACCTGGACCGGGTGCTGGCCGCGATCGTCGATCTGGTAAGCGAAGCGATCGATTGCCACGCCGCCTTCGTCTACTTCGTGGAGACTGACGGTTCGCTCACGCTAAGCGCGGTCTCCGACCCCTACCGCGCGCTCGTCGGGCGGCTCCGTTTCGACCCCGGCGAGGGGTTGGCGGGCTGGGTCGCCCAGCACGACGAGCCGGTGTTTCTCCCCGACAAGGCTCTCGACGACCCGCGTATCAAGGTCGTGCCCGAGGCCGACGAGGAGAAATACCAGTCGTTCATCGCCGTCCCGCTCCGGAGCAAGGCCGGCGGCGTGCTCGGCGTAATCGCGCTCCACGCCGTGGCACCGCGCGAGTTCAGCCAGGCGGATATGGACTTCCTGACACGTAGCGCCAGCCTCGTGGCCGGGGCGATCGAGAACGCGCGCCTGTACGAGGACACCCGGAGGAGGCTCGCGCTGGTCGAAGACATGGCCGCACTGGCCCGGACGATCGCGGCGGCCGCGACGCTCGAGGACCTCCTCCCGGAGGTCGCGATGCGCGCCCATCGCCTGCTCGACGCCGAAGCGTGCCAAGTGTTCGTCGTGGATTCCGACGGGGCTTCGCTGCGCCTGGCCGGCCGATGGCCGCCCAATGCATCTGCGTCGGCCCAGCTCACCGCCCCCGGGCTGGCGGTCGAGGTGGCGCGCCACACCGGCGAGCCCGGCAGCACGAGACTCGCGGCTCTCATCTGGCCTGGCCACCGCGACACGGTTCCGATCGTGACGCCGCTCGTGTCGGGCGAGGAGCTGCTCGGATTCCTCGCGCTGAGGCTGGGCCGGTCACAGGCCGCCACGCCTGAGAAGCGCGAGGTGGCAGCGCTGATCGCAGGGCAGACGGCGGTCGCCGTGCAAAAGGCCCAGCTCATCGACCGCCTGACCGAGCGAAACGCGATCAAGGACTTCCTCGAGGACCTCTCCCGCGGCTCGGGCGGCGAGATCTCGCTCATCGCCCGTGGTCGCGCCCTCGGTTGTGATCTGCGCCGGCCGCACCTCGTGCTTCAAGCCGCGCCGCGTGGTGAGCCGGGGCCGGTCTGGAGCGACGTCTGCGCGACTCTCGAATCGTCCGCTATCCGCGCCTTCCCCGGCTCGGTCTTCGACCTCCGTGGTGTCACCGTTCGGGGCCTCGTGGGCATCGATCCAGAGGGCGAGCAGCACACCGTCGAAGGCCTTCGCGACCTTCACACAACACTGAGTGCGAAGCACCCCCTGGCGATCGGTCTCTCGAACCGTTGCGACGAGCCCGCCAGCTACCCGACCGGCTTCGAGGAGGCTGCGAACGCCCTGACCGCGGCCGCTGTGGTGAGTGCGGAACCAGGCGTCATCCGCTTCGACGATCTGGGCGCATACAAGTACCTGCTGCGAGTCTCACAGGACGGCAGGGTGCGCGACGCGCGAGGCGAGGCCCTCCGAAAGCTCGATGAGTACGACGAGCGGCATCGCACGCAACTCCTGCTCACGCTCGAGGAGTACCTCAAGCGCCGGGGGAACATCGCCTCGGCAGCGCAGGTGCTCTACGTCCACCCGAACACGCTCCGACAGCGGCTCGGGCGCATCCGCGATCTGACCGGCCTCGACATGGCAAGTGAGGACTGGCTCCTCGTCGAGATCGAACTGAAGCTGCTGCGACTCGGAGCCGCGATGGGTCATCGCGAATGACGACGCTACCCTGAGCTGAAGCCGACGGCGGCCGTCGCCGATCTCTGGCAATTGGGCCGAGTTCGTGGGAGATTGTCGACGGCAGCGTCCCGATAAGAGGAGAGGGAGGGTCTATGGCGACCATGTCCGCACGCCCCATGGCCGACGCCGTTCGCCGGCGCGCGGAGGAAGATAGGATCGAATTCTTCTTCGCGCAGTTCGTGGATATGAACGCGAAGCCGTCCGCCAAACTCGTCCCCATGTCGAACTTCGAGGGACTCGTGACGGAGGGAGCCGGGTTCGCAGGGTTCGCCGCCGGGCCGATCGGGCAGACGCCGGCCTCACCGGACATGATGGCGATCCCGGACCTCTCGACGTACACGAAGGTGCCGTTCAAGCCGGGGCTTGCCAGATTCGCGTGCGACATCCACGTCGAGGGCAAGGAGTTCCCCTATTGCCCGCGCACGATCCTGCGGCGGCAGCTGGAGCGGGCGAAGGACCTCGGATTCACGTTCAAGATCGGGATGGAGCTCGAGTTCTTCCTCCTGCGTGAAAACGCTGATGGCGAGATCGAGCTGGCGGACCCCCTCGACCGGCTCGATCAGCCCTGCTACGACATGAAGGGCCTCACCCGCCAGTATGAGTTCCTTTCGCAGCTCTCGAAGTACGTGAACGAGCTCGGCTGGGGGTCGTACGCCAACGACCACGAGGACGCGAACGGTCAGTTCGAGTCGAATTTCGAGTTCGCGGACGCGCTCACGACGGCCGACCGCGCGATCTTCTTCCGGTACATGGTGCACGCGATGGCGCAGGAGCGAGGGCTGCTCGCGACGTTCATGGCGAAGCCGTTCGGCCACCTGACCGGGAACGGCGGCCATTTCCACATGTCTCTCTGGGACGAGTCCGGGCAGCGCGACCTGTTCGACAGCCCGTCGGACCCAAACGGGCTCGGGCTGTCGACTCTTGGATACCACTTCGTCGGCGGCCTGAAGAAGCATGCGAAGGCGTACATCGCGGTGACGGCACCCACGGTCAACAGCTACAAGCGCCTCACGACGGCGACGGACAGGCCTGCGTCAGGAGCCACCTGGGCTCCGGTCTATGTGAGCCACGGCCGCAACAACCGCACCCAGATGCTCCGGTGCCCCGGAGGTCACGTCGAGGACCGGACGGTGGACGGCAGCTGCAACCCGTATCTGGCGGCCGCGGCGATCCTGGCGGCCGGGCTCGACGGGATCGAACACCACATCGATCCAGGCCCCACCAACGACGACAACCTGTACGAGCTGACCGCGCGTGAGCTCAAGCGGCGCAAGATCGAGCTCCTGCCCGACAACCTCCTCGACGCGACCCGGAACCTGGCCAAGGATCAGGTGATACGCGCGGCGCTCGGGAACACCGGCAGCGAGGACTACGTCGACTACTTCGTCCGAACCAAGCAGGAGGAGTGGAGGCAGTACCACGAACAGGTGACGCCGTGGGAGGTAAAGAGCTACCTCACACTGTTCTGACCGACCCGCAGTCTCGCCACGATCCGCGGCATCGTCATCCCCTGGACGAGGACCGATGTTGCGACGACGACGAAGACCAGCCCGTAGATCCGTCGCGCGTCCGCGACCCCCCCGATAAGCGCGAGCGACGCCAGCAGGATCGGTACGGCGCCGCGAAGGCCGGCCCACGCGACGAAGACGCGCTCGCCGGGCGAGACACGAAGCGGCGCGAGGAGCGCGAGTGCGACCGGGACGCGCGCGAGGACGAGCAGGATCGCGGTCAGGACGAGGCCGTCGACGACCCCGTCGAACCCCAGGGCGGCGAGGTGCACGGTCAAGCCCAGTGACACGAACACGACGACTTCCGCTAGAGCGGCCAGCTCGGAGTGGAAGGCGCGCACGTCGTGGCCCACCGTGGTGTCGGCATCTCCCAAGACCAGCCCGGCGACGAAGACGGCCAGGAAGCCCGAGCCGTGGAGTGTGGTGGCCGTGCCGAAGATCAGGCCGGCCGCCGAGAGCGCGACGATCGGCTGCAGAGTCTCGCGTGGCTCGGTCAGATGCTTGAGAACGCGCATCGCCAACCATGCGCCGGCGAAGCCGACCGCCAGACCCACGGCGAGCTCACGAGTCAGCGTCGTGGCGACGGTGGAGAGCCAGGGACTGCCGTCATGCACCGCGGCGACCACACCAACCATCAGTGCGATGGCCACCGGGTCGTTGAACCCGGACTCCGCCTCGAGGATGGTCATGGGCCGCTCGCGGAGCCCACCCTCGCGGATGACCGAGAACACGACCGCCGGGTCCGTTGGAGCGAGAGCGACGCCGACGGCCGCCGACGCCGCCCAGCCAAGGGCGAGCACCGCGTGAGCCGCAAGGGCCATCACACCGGCTGCAGCAACGGTCGCTCCCGCGGCGAGCACCGCCACCGGCCCGAGCACGGATCTGACGCGTCGCCAGCCGAGCGAGACCCCACCGTCGAACAGGATCACCATCAGGGCCGCGGACGCGATCCAGCTGACGTCGGTGGGCGAGAGCGCCGTGCGGAGAGGCGTGAACACGTCGGATGCCGCCGCCGAGACGACAAGGAAGACGACCGGCGCAGGGATGTGCGTGCCCTCGGCGACGCGCTGGAACACGAGCGCGGCGAGCACGGCTCCGCTCACGATCGCCACGCCAGCTCCGAAGTCTTCTACGGCACACCTCCAATCGATCGTTCGCGCGCAGGCGATCATCGTCGATGGGCTACGTCCACCGACGCCCTATCGCTCGACGCCATGCGACTCGATGCCCGGCTTTGGTGGATTCGCACACACCGCCCCCGGGAATTCGTTGTCGCCTGGCATTCCCGCGGGCACCCGATCCAGCGTAGGATTCCGGTCGGTCCATGGAAGGGGTGCCGCATGTGCGGGCTGTGTGGGTTTGTCTATAAGGACGCGGCGCGGACCGGTGCCGTCGGCCGCGTGCTCCACGGGATGCTCCTGCCGATGGGCCGGCGCGGCACCGACTCGACAGGCATCGCCCTCTACGGCGCGCCCGAGGACGGGTCGTACGTGGTGCGGGCGCGGATCGAGGCCAACTCCGGGACGCCCGAGCGCGTGCTCGAGGCGATGGAGCGGGCGGGCGGCGTGCGCGACCACACGATGGAGGGCCCGAACCTGCGCGCCCGGCTCACCTACGACGGCGACCTGGGCGACCTGACCGACCGGATCGAGGCCGAGCCGCACGTCGAGGTGTTCTCGATCGGCCGGTCAATGGAGATCGTGAAGGAGGTCGGCGACGCGAACGACGTCGAGCGCTCCTCGCCGTTCTCGGGCTTCGAGGGGAGCCACGCCATCGGCCACACGCGGATGGCGACGGAGTCGCTCGTCGACGTGGCCCACTCGCACCCGTTCTGGGCGCGGCCGTTCCCCGACATCTCGGTCGTCCACAACGGCCACATCACGAACTACCACAAGCTCCGCCGAAAGCTCGAGAACCAGGGGCACCGGTTCGCGACCGGCAACGACTCCGAGGCGATCGCGGTCTACATCGCCGACAAGCTCGCCGCCGGCGAGAGCCTCGAGGACGCCCTGCGCGCCTCGGTGCAGGACCTCGACGGCACGTTCAGCTACCTCATCTCGACCGCCGACGGGATCGGCTGCGCCCGCGACCGGTTCGCGCTGAAGCCGCTCCTCTACACCGAGAACGACGAGATCGCGATGATCGCCTCAGAGGAGGTCGCCATCCGAAGCGTCGACAACGACACGACGCTCGAGCCGCGTGAGCTGTCCGCAGGAGAGGTGCGCTGGTGGCTACGCTGACCAGCGAGATCGACTGCTCGGCGCACACGACGCGCGAGATCAACCAGGCCATCAAGCGGGCCGCCGCGGATGGCGTCCCCGAGATCCGCCTGACCAACCCGGCCGCCCGCCACTGCCTGGCCGTCGCGGTGATGAGCCCGATCCACGTCATCTTCGACGGGCCCGTCGGCTGGTACTGCGGCGGGATGAGCGACGGCGGCCGGATCACGGTCAACGGTTCCTGCGGCTGGAGTGTCGGCGAGAACCTGATGTCGGGGTCGATCGAGGTGCACGGAAACGGCGGGTCGTCGGCCGGCGCCACGCTCCGCGGTGGCCGCGTGTTCGTCGCCGGGACGACCGGCGCGCGCACCGGGATCTCGATGAAGGGCGGGACGCTCGTCGTCGGCGGGTCGGTCGGCTACATGTCCGGGTTCATGATGCAGCGCGGCACGATGATCGTCTGCGGAGACGCGGCCGACGGCATCGGCGACTCGATGTACGAGGGCACCGTGTACGTCGGCGGAGCCATCGACTCCCTCGGGGCCGACTGCATCGAGGCCGAGATGGCCGACGAGGATCGCGCGATGCTCGCCGCCGAGCTCGAGCCGCAGGGGATCTCGGCGAGCGGCGTCGACTGGAAGAAGCTCGTGGCCGGCAAGAAGCTCTGGAACTTCTCGAAGCACGAGTACGACGCCTGGAGGGGGGCGCTATGAGCGACGGCATTCCGCGGGGTCGCGACGGCCACGTCCTCGAGCCGCTCTGGGTGTGGTCGCCCGAGACGATCGAGGACATCCAGTCGAAGGCCGAGCTCGGGCGCTACACGAACCGCGGCCTGGGCATGACCAAGCGCCCGCCGCACTTCGAAGACCTGACGTTCGTGCCGTGCACGCTGTCGCGAGTCCCGCTCGAGGGCTACCGCGAGACGTGCGCGACGGCGATCGAGATCGGCGGCCGCCACGGCGCCAAGCCGATCAAGCTCGCCACCCCGATCACCATCGCGGGCATGAGCTACGGCGCGCTCTCGCGAAACGCGAAGCAGGCGCTCGGGATGGCGGCCACCCGGGTCGGCATCTCGACGACGACCGGCGACGGGGGCATGCTCGACCTCGAGCGCGAGGCCTCCGACCAGCTGGTCTACCAGGTGCTGCCGAGCCGCTACGGGTTCAACCCGCACCACCTGCGGATGGCGAACGCCGCCGAGATCGTCATCGGGCAGGGCGCGAAGCC
>JBOHBE010000400.1:0-3175 GCA_050698235.1 Gaiellales bacterium | reverse complement strand
GATGCCACGGAAGCTGGTCGTCACCTCGTCCGCGGCGGCGAAGCCGACCGACTCGTACAGCCTGCGCCCGGCCGGCGTCGCGATCAGCACCGCGAACTGCGTCTGGGGCGACCAGGTGCCGGCGAGGGCGGCCGTCAGCAGTGCGCGACCGGCGCCTCGCCGCTGATGCCGGCGCGGCGTCATCATCGACCAGACACCGATGACGCCGTCGTCACGCAGCAGCCAGACCGCGCTGACCGGCTCGTCGCCGTCCCAGGCCAGCCAGAGCTCGATGACGTCTCGGCGAGTGCGGGCCAGTGTGCGCTCGAGCATGCCGCGGTCGACCTCGTGCGCCTCCGATGAGATCGCGATGCCGTCACCGATCTCGTCCTCGGTCGCGCGGCGGATGCGGAACGAGCTCTCCGTCGGCGCCGGCGGCCGCTGGCAGACCATCAGCGGCTCACGCTGCTCGGCCGTCGAGAACCCCAGCTGCTCAAGCCGCGAGGTCGTGGCCGGGTCGGCCAGCTGGGAGCGGAAGACCACGGCAGGGATGTCCGGCCCCAGCACGTCCACCAGCTCGTCCACGGCTTCGACGGCCGCTCCCGGCGTCAGCGAGCACATGTTCAGCTCGGCGGATTGCTCGCCCGAGACCATGGCGAACCACCCGTCGCCACGCCGCGCCGATCCGGCTGGGCCGATCGTCAATCGACCCACCTCGAAATAGGCATCCCACACCGACTGAAGGGGCGGCGGTTCCAACGAGGCGGAGTGTTTCACGGAAGTTGACGCCGGCCCCTGCGCATGCGAACGTGTGTTCGCCGCCGTGACATCGCAAGGACACGCCTACGCACAGTTCCACCGCGCCCTCAGGACGCGGAACTCGTTCCTGGCGCTCGAGGCGGCCCGGGAGCTGAACCACATCACGCTCGAGGACGCCCTCGGGCTCTGTCTGCTCCTGCGCAACGACACACGCCGCTACCAGCACGCGACCGCCAGGTGGCTGGCCCGCTACCACGCTGACGTGGAGGGCGTGACGCTGACAGACATCCGCGAGATCGCCGACCTCCTGGCCGCCCTGCCGATCCACGGAGCCAAGGCCGGGGCCGAGCTCATCGCCCATCTCGAGGCTCGCGGCCTCCATCGCTGTGCGGGCCGCGTGCGTGAGCTGGCGATCGAGCCGGCGGCGTAGCTCGCCGGTGGCCTGCACGCCCGCCTTGCGGCGAGCGTGCAGGCGCGAGCCGGCCTAGGCGGTGACCCTGAAGTACGCCCAGGCCGTCGTGTTGCCGGCGTTGGATGTGTCGTGCCTGAACGTGGCCTGAAGGCGGTACCGCTGCCCGATGATCGCCCGGCCGCCATACCGCAGGAGGATCCGCGTCGTGCTGTGCGTGTTCAGCTTGAACGCCTGCCGTCCGACGACGACCCATCCCGATGCGGAGTGGAACGCGAGCGTGAGCCGGATATGTTCGCCGGCGTGGCCCGGAGCCACGGACACGGTGTACCGCGGGCAGTGCGTGCCGCTCGTGACGCAGCTCGAGCTGTAGTGGTAGAGGCGGTACGCGCCGCTCGCCGCGTAGAACCGCGAGAGGCTGCCGGCGATCCTCACCCCTACGGCCACGGTGACCCGGGTGCTGGCGACCGGGCTGAACACGTCGTCGCCCGCGTAGACGGCGTCGAACGTGGTGTTCCGCCGAGGCCTGACGGTGACCGCGACGTTGCCGTCGGCGTCGACCGGCGCGGAGCGCACGAGCGTCCTTGCGCCGCCGGCGGGCCGCTTGTAGATCGACACGACGTCGTTCGTGCCGTGCTTTGCCAGGTGCGCCGTCAGCGTGACGGGTTGGCGATAGCCGCTCTTCGCCGTCGAGGCCTTGAGACCGAGCGCGGTCACGATGCCGTCCACGGTCAGGACGTCCGACGTCCCGGTCGAGCCGCTTCGCTGTGCGCCGCCGGCGAAGGTCGCGGTGTAGGTGTAATTGCCGCGCGAGGGCGGGGAGTCGACGAAGTCGAAGCCCCCCTGGTCGGAGGTCGTCGTCACGTCGCCGACCACGGTCTCCGTGTCGTCGGGATTCGTACGCGTCACGTGAACGGTGAGCCCGTTCGCCGGCGAGCCGTCGGAGAAGCTCAGGGAGCCGAACAGGCTCGCCTGCTCGCCGACGGTGATCCTGGTCCCGCCCGAGAAGGAGAGCGAGATCGACGAGGTCACGGCGCCGGTGCCGTTCTGGGCATAGGCGGCGGTGGTGCCGGCCCCGGCGGCCGCCGTCAGGGCGACGACGACAGCGAGGCCAATGCGATGCGCGGTGCGGGTCATGCCAGTCCTCCTTGGGAGAATGGCAACGACGGTAGGCACGGCACAGGGGCGTCGCGTCGGGGATCTCCCTCGATCTGCGTAGCTACCGCGCGGCGTAGGATGACCAATCGGGCACATGTCGAAAGGCGGAGGGGATGTCGATGTTCGCAGTGATCGGGCGGTCAAGATCAAGCCGAACCGCGCTGAGGAGGCGCTTGGGATGGTCGGCGAACGCGGCGTGGCGATGCTGCGCGGGATGGACGGTTCGGCGGGTGGCTGCTGGGCGCGGACCGGCGACGGCGAGGACATCATCCAGCACTCCCTGTGGCTCTTCGACACCGAAGAGCACGCCCGGTTGGCCGAAGCGACCTTCAACACCCTCCGAGAGATGCCGGAGGCTCCGGCGACGTTCGTCAGCGTCGACGTGTGCGAGGTCATCGCGCAGGCGTAGGTGTAGCGTCGCCGACCGAGCGCCATCGTCCGATCCGGGTGAGCACGCGGGGCATCGGCCGGAGTAGGGTGGCCGGTCATGGACACGGACGCTGGGCCGGTCGGCGAGGCGGGAGGCGATCGCCCGGGCGGCAATCCCGGATTCGTCGAGCCGCGGTGGCCGGTCGCGTTGACGATCGGGTGCTTCATCGCGATCACCATCACGCTTCGCATCGCCGAGCCGAACAGCGTGTCGCTCGGGGCCCGCTGGCTGATCCCCGGTATCGAGATCGCGATGCTCGGCATGCTCCTGGCCGCCGATCCGACCCGGGTCATGGCACGCGGGCCGTGGCTCCGACGGGTCTCGCTGACGCTCGTCTTCGTGCTGGCCGGAGCGGTGCTGCTGTCGACCGGCATCCTGATCCACGATCTGATCGAGGGCGGCAAGGTCACCGATTCCGCCACGTCGTTGCTGAGTGCGGG
>JBOHBE010000399.1:0-4717 GCA_050698235.1 Gaiellales bacterium | reverse complement strand
CGCCGGGTTCCACCAGCGGTCGAAGTGGAAGACGTGACTGGCGTTGGTCAGGTTCAGTCCGAGCCCGCCCGCGCGCAGCGACATGACCAGGATCCGCGGCTCTCCGCCCGGCTGCTGGAACTCGTCGACGATCCGCTCACGCCCCAGGCGGGGGGTCGAGCCGTCGAGATGCAGCAGCTCGCCGGTAAGTTCGTGCTCCAGGTGCTCGGCCAGCAGCTTGCCCATCACGGCGTACTGGGTGAAGACAAGCGCGCTATCGCCCTCGTCGACCACCTCGGCCAGCATCTCGGTCAGCCGGTCGAGCTTGCCCGAGCGGCCGACCAGCGTTCCGTGCCGGCCGAGGGCGTGGGCCGGGTGGTTGCAGACCTGCTTCAGGCGCGTGATCAGCGCCAGCACGTTACCGCGGCGCTCGATCCCCGAGAGGCCGCGCACACGCCCGAGCATCGCGTCGATCGTCGCCTGGTACAGGGCCGCCTGCTCGACAGTGAGCGTGCAGAACTCGGTCGAGTCCTGCCGGGGCGGCAGGTCCGGCAGCACGTCGGGGTCGACCTTCCGCCGGCGCAGCAGGAACGGCTGGGTCATCCGGACGAGCGCCTCCTCGGCGTCGGGCTCGGCCCGGCGCTCGATCGGCGTCGCGATGAGCCGGCGAAAGCCGGTGCGGGTGCCGAGCAGGCCCGGGTTCAGGATGTGCATGATCGACCACAGGTCGTCGAGGCGGTTCTCGACCGGCGTGCCGGTCAGGGCGACGCGATGCCCGGACGTCACCTGCCTGGCGGTCTGCGCGGCGTGGGTGAGCGGGTTCTTGACCGCCTGGGCCTCGTCGAGCACGAGCACGCGCCACGTGCCCTCGGTGAGGAGGCGACGGTCGCGCGGCAGGAGGGCGTACGAGGTGAGCACGACGTCCCAGTCCGCGAGCTCCTCGGCGTCGCGCGTGCGGTCGGGCCCGTGATGGATGTGCACCTCGAGGTTGGGCGCGAACCGGCGCAGCTCGCGCTGCCAGTTCCCGAGCACCGACGTCGGGCAAACGATCAGCGCCGGCCCACTCAGGTCGTCGCCGTGGTCGAGCAGGTAGGCGATCACCTGGACGGTCTTCCCCAGGCCCATGTCGTCGGCGAGGAGCGCACCCAGGCCGAGCTCGCGCGTCCGCGTGAGCCACCCCAGCCCGACCTTCTGGTACGGGCGCAGCTCGCCCTGGAACGCCTCGGGCGGCTCGAGCGGCGCGACGTACTCCGGGCTGCGAAGCCGGGTGACGAGCTGCTCGAGCTCGCCGGTGGGATCCCCCACCTCGACCGCCATTCCGCGCACCTCGTACCGCCCGGCGAGCGCCGCTCCGAGCGCCGTCATCGCGGGCATCGACGAGCCGTGGAGCGCGATCGCGGCCAGCGCCTTGGCGCGGGCGAGGGCCCGGCCCTTGAGCGCCCGCCACTCGCCGCCGACCCGGACGAGCGGCTGCGTCGCAGCGGCGAGCGCCTGGAACTCCTCGGCGCTGATCTCGCGCCCGCCGAGCGATGCGCGCAGGTCGTATCGCACCACGCCCCCCAGCGACAGCGCCCCCGGGGCGAAGTCGAGGTGGGCTCCGTCGTACTCCAGATCCTGCTCCTCGACCAGCTCGGACGGCAGCTCGACGGATGCCCCTGCGAACTCGAGCGCCGCGGCGGCCAGGCGGAGCTCGACGACGCCCTGCTGTCCCAGCGTCACCAGACCGTCGGTCGCCCGCGCCAGCGCAGGGAAGATCCTCGCCGCCTTCTTGAGGAGCGCCGGATCGGGAGGATCGGCGTGGAGCGGCCAGCCGGCGTCCGGGTCGTTCGGCGCCTCGAGGCGCAGGCGCAGCGGCTCGAGCGTGTCATGGAGCCGGACGAGCGGTGGAGCCAGGCCGAGGTCGGGCGCGACGGCGCGGAGGAGCGGCTGGAGCATCCCGAGGTCGACGATGTCGGCGTGGGCCTCGGGCGCCCGCATGATGCGCGGATCGCGCACCGCTGCCGACAGCGCTCGGGCCGAGGAGTCGACGAACCCGGCGACGGCGTCGGCGGCCGTCTCGGTGGCGACCTCGCCCTCCTCGTCGCGGACGAGGACCGCGTGGCCGGCGGCGGGGAACGCCGCGGCGAACCGGCCCAGGTCGGGGACGGAGCCGCCGCCGAGGACCGACTGCTCGACGACCCGCGCCACCAGCCGCCAGGCGCGCACCGAGGCGCTCGACGGCCCGTCGCGCTCCGTCAGGAGGTGGGCCATGGCGGGCAGCATCTCGAGGCACCGCATCTCGACCGTGCGATGGCTCTCTCCCACGGAAACGCCCTGCGAGAGCCGCCGGAGCGTGTCAGGCAGCCCGACGTCGCCGAGCAGGTCGGCCCAGCCGCCGGGCGTGAGCGGCGTCACGGAGTAGTAGCCGAGCAGGGGCTCCTCGACGCCCCGGGGGACGTACGCCAGCTCCAGCGGCGCCCGCCGGGTCATTGAGGTCGAGGGAAGGGACAAACTTGTAACCTAGCCCTGGATGCAGGTGCGATTGACCATCAACGGGCAGATGCACGAGCTCGACGTCGCGCCGAACCGGTCGCTGGCGGAGGTGCTCCGGGCCGACCTCGCCCTGACGGGCACCAAGGTCGCCTGCGGCGAGGGCACCTGCGGGACATGCACCGTGCTCCTCGACGGGCGGGCGGTGCTGTCGTGCCTGACGCTGGCGGCCGCCTGCAACGGCGCCTCCCTCGAGACGGTCGAAGGCTCGACCGACCTGCTCGAGCGCTTGCGCGCCTCGTTCACCGCCCACGATGGCTTCCAGTGCGGCTTCTGCACACCGGGACAGCTGATGTCGGCGGTCGCGCTGCTCGAGCGCACGCCCAAGCCGAGCCGGGCCGAGATCCGAACGGCGATGGCAGGAAACCTGTGCCGCTGCGGGGCATACGAGGGCATCGAGCAGGCCGTGGCCGCCGCGGCGGAGGCCGGATGACCGCCAAGCTCGTCAAGACCGAGGCGGTCGTCGAGGGCCGCACCGAGGTCCGTTGGACGGTCGTCGAGGATGACGACACCCCCGAGTTCGAGGAGGGGCGCGCGACCCACCCGATCGGCGACCCGACGCCCCGGATCACGGCTCGGGCCCGCACAACCGGCGCCGCCCGGTTCACGGTCGACGTCGCCCTCCCGGGCCTGCTCGAGGCCGCCGTCCTTCGCAGCCCGCACGCCAATGCCAGGGTGACGTCGCTCGACCTCGACGCCGCCAGGGCGGTACCCGGCGTGCGCTGCGTCCTGGGCCCCGGCGACGGGCCCGGGAACGACGACTCGCCCCTGAGCGACTCCCCGAACTTCGCCGGAGCCGCGGTCGCAGCCGTCGCAGCCGACACCGCCGACGCGGCGGAGGCGGCACTCGCGGCGCTTGCGCCCACGTACGAGGTGCTCGGCTTCGTCTCGGACATCGACGACGCGTTCGAGCGCCAGGACTTCCTGGTGGATCCGACCGAGCATGAGCGCGGCGACCCCGACGCGGCGCTGGCGGCGGCCGACGTGAAGATCGAGACCACCTACATCGCACCCGCCCAGCTCCACAACTCGATGGAGCCGCACGCCGCCGTCGCCGACTGGCGCGAGGACGGCCTCACGCTCTGGAGCTCGACCCAGGCCATCTACGACGCGCGCGAGACCGTGGCCGAGGCGTTCGGCCTCGATCCGGAGCGCGTCCGCGTGATCTGCGAGTTCATGGGCGGCGGGTTCGGCTCGAAGTTCGGCGTCGGGCCGCAGGGGATCCTTGCCACCGAGCTCTCGCGCCAGACCGGCCGGCCCGTGCGGCTCGTGAACAGCCGCCGCGAGGAGAACCTGGCCGCCGGCTTCCGCACGCCGGCCCGCATGGAGTACACGATCGGGGCGTCACGCGACGGGCACCTCGAGGCGGTCGAGGCGTCGGCCGTGATGGGCATGGGCACGGGCGGCTGGGCGTTCCCCGTCCTCGAGCCCGTGAAGTCGGTCTACACCTGCCCGAACCTGCGGCTGATGGTCGCACCCGTCCGCCAGAACCTCGGCCCGTCGGTGGCCTTCCGCGCGCCCGGCGTGATGGAGGGCACGTTCGGCTTCGAGCAGGCGCTCGACGAGCTGGCCGAGAAGCTCGCGATCGACCCGCTCGAGCTGCGGCGGCTGAATCACTCCGAGCACGACCCCGAGGACGGGAAGCCCTATACGTCGAAGCGCCTGCTGGAGTGCTACGACCGGGCAGCCGAGCTGGCCGGCTGGGACGGGCGCCACGCGCTTCGGGGCGACGGCCGCATCCGCCGCGGAATGGGTGTCTCGAGCCAGTACTGGTGGGGCGGCGGAGGGCCGCCCGCCTACGCCGAGGTGCGGATGGGCAAGGAGGCGCGGCCCGCGGTCACCGTCGGGCTCCAGGATCTCGGCACCGGCACGATGACCGCGTGCGCCGTCATCGCCGCCGAGCGCCTGGGTGTCCCCGTCGACACGATCACGGTGTACGCCGGCGACACGTCGCGGATGGGACACGGGCCCTTCTCGGGCGGCTCGATGACGCTCGCCTCGATCGCGCCGGCGGTGCGGTCGGCCGCCCACCACGTGCGCACCGAGATCCTCGGCCTGGCCTCCGACATGTTCGAGATCGCGGCCTCCGATCTGACGCTCGAGGAGGGCGAGGTGCGCTCGGTCGACGGCACGCTTCGCCATCCGATCACCGAGGTGACGGGCAAGCTCGGGAACGCGTGGATCTCGGGCTCGGGCTCTCGGGGGCCCA
>JBOHBE010000398.1:0-9980 GCA_050698235.1 Gaiellales bacterium | reverse complement strand
GGGGGACATGGTGGTGGTGAACGACGCGTCACACCTCGTCGGTCAGCGATCGATCGAGGTGATCGTGTCCTCGGCCCGGCCCACCAGCCAGGGCCTGCTCGTGTTCGCCCAGCTCTTCGAGGGCGGGCCCACCCTGGCGCAGCACGCCCAGGTCGGTTAGCACCGCATCGACGGCCGTCCCGCTCGGGACGGGCGGGTGCAGAGACGCTCAGTCGCTCACGCGGCTTTGACGGCGGCGACCAGCTTCGACAGTGAGTCCTTGGCGTCGCCGAACAGCATCGTCGTCTTGGGGTCGTAGAAGAGCTCGTTCTCGATGCCCGCGAAGCCCGTGTTCATGGACCGCTTCAGGACGACGATGGCCGACGACTCGTCGACGTTCAGGATCGGCATGCCGTAGATCGGGCTGCCCGGCGTGTTCTTGGCGGCCGGGTTCACGACGTCGTTGGCGCCGATCACGAGCGACACGTCGGTGCGGGGAAACTCCCCGTTGATGTCGTCCATTTCGTAGAGCTGTGTGTAGGGCACGTCGGCCTCGGCAAGGAGCACGTTCATGTGGCCGGGCATCCGGCCGGCGACGGGATGGATCGCGTACCGCACGTCCACGCCCCGCCCCTCTAGCAGGTCGCCGAGCTCGCGGACGTTGTGCTGCGCCTGGGCCACGGCGAGCCCGTAGCCGGGGACAATCACCACGCGGCGGGCATACGCCAGCATGATCGCGATGTCGTCAGCGCTGGCCGAGCGCACCGTCCCGGCGACCCCGGGCCCTTCCGCGAGAGCGACGCTCCCGGACGTGCCGAACGCGCCGAACACCATGTTCGCGAGCGAGCGGTTCATCGCCTTGCCCATCATCTGGGTGAGCAGGCTGCCCGACGCGCCCACGAGGGTGCCCGCGATGATGAGGACGTTGTTCGACAGGACGAACCCGGTCGATGCTGTCGCCAGGCCTGTAAACGCGTTTAGGAGCGAGATCACCACGGGCATGTCGGCGCCGCCGATCGCCATCACCATCTGCACGCCGAGGATAAGCGCGACGACGAGGATGGCGACGAGCAGGGCCTGGCTCTCGTGCCCGGTCGCGAGGAGCACGCACCCCGCGAGGATGGCGGCGAAGATGGTGGCGGTCACCACCTTCTGGCCCGGTACGGTGACCGGATTCCCCGTCACGATGTCCTGGAGCTTGCCGAAGGCGATCATCGACCCGGCGAAGCTGACCGACCCGACGACGGCCGAGAAGAGGATCGAGATGATGATCTTGGTCTCGACGTGGCCCGGCGCGCCGACGGTGTCGTGGTAGTCCGCGAACGCGATCAGCGCTGCGGCGCCGCCGCCGAAGCCGTTGAAGAGCGCGACCATCTGCGGCATCGCCGTCATCTTCACGCGCTGCGCGCCGATGGCTCCGCCGATCCCGCCGACGAGCGCTCCGAGGATGATCCACTGGAAGGTGACGACCTGCTCGTCGAAGAGCGTCGCGGCGATCGCGATCGCCATCCCGACCGCGGCGACCTGGTTGCCCGAGCGCGCGGTGGCCGGCGACGAGAGCCGCTTCAAGCCGATGATGAAGAGGGCGGCGGTGACCAGGTAGGCCGCGCCGATGGCGTCCGCTCTACTCATCTCTGGAGGCATCCCCCGGCTTGCGCCGGAACATGTGCAGCATGCGGTCGGTCACGAGGAACCCGCCCACGACGTTCGACGCCCCGAATGCGACGGCGATCGTGCCGAGGACGGTGGTGAGCGTGCCCTTGTCGGCCCCCGCGATCAGGATGGCGCCGACGATGACGACGCCGTGGATGGCGTTCGTGCCGCTCATGAGCGGCGTGTGCAGCGTCGTCGGCACCTTCGAGATGAGCTCGATCCCGACGAACGCGGCGAGCACGAAGACGGTCAGCTCGATGAGCAGGCTCTCGTTCATGCGGGTGCCTCCTGGAGGAGCCGGCTCGTCACGCGGCCCTCGTGCGTGACGACGGCGTCGGCGGTGATCTCGTCGTCGAAGTCGAACGTGAGCGCGCCGTCGACGACGAGGTGCTCGAGCACGGCCTGGATGTTCCGGGCGTACATCTGGCTCGCGTGCAGCGGCATGCCCGACGGCAGGTTGAGGGTGCCGATCAGCTTGACGCCGTGCCGCTCGACGACATCTCCGGGCTCGGTGAGCTCGCAGTTCCCGCCGGTCTCGGCGGCCAGGTCGACGACGACGGAACCGGTCCGCATCCGCTCGACGACGGCGGCCGGGATCAGGAGCGGGGCCGGCTTGCCCGGCACGAGCGCCGTCGTTATGACCACGTCGGAGTCGGCGATGTGGCGCTCGAGCAGGCGCTGCTGCTCCTCGAGCTGGCTCTCCGAGAGCACCGTGGCGTAGCCGCGCGCGTCCTGGGCCTCACCCATCTCCATCTCGAGCTCGACGAACGCCGCGCCCAGGCTCTGCACCTGCTCCTTGACGGCGGGGCGCGTGTCGAACGCCGAGACGACGGCGCCGAGGCGGCGGGCCGTAGCGATCGCCTGGAGGCCCGCGACGCCGGCACCCAGGATGAGCACCTTGGCCGGCGGCACCGTGCCCGCTGCGGTCATGAGCATCGGGTAGAATTTCGGCAGCGCCTCGGCGGCGAGGATGACGGCGCGATAGCCGCTCACCGTCGCCTGCGACGACAACGAGTCCATCCGCTGCGCCCGGGTGACGCGGGGGACGGCCTCCATCGAGAAGCCGGTGACGCCGGCGCCCGTGAGCGCCTGAACGAGCTCCGGGTCGGTGAGCGGGCGGAGGTAGCCGACCAGCACCGTGCCCGATCGCAGGGCCGCGACCTCGGCGGGCTCGACGCGGCCGATCCGCACGACGATGTCGGCGCGGGCGTAGACGTCCTCGGCACTCGAGGCAATCTCGGCGCCGGCCTCGCGGTAGGCGTCGTCGAGGAGCGACGCGCCCGCACCGGCGCCCGGCTCGAGGAGCACGGTCAGGTCGCGCTGGGCCAGGCGCGTCACGGCATCGGGCGTCAGTGCGACGCGATGCTCGCCGGAGGCGCGCTCGGTGGGGACGCCGACGATCATCGCGGGCTACGCCACCGCCGCCGTGAGCTCGCCCAGCCATGCCGAGCGGCCGCCGTCCGCCGCCCACACGACCGGGAAGAACGACTCGTCCATCTCGTCGGTGTCGCGCTTGCGGTAGCGGGAGTAGGCCAGGTCGACGCCGCGGCCCGAGAACCGGGCGTCGGCGGGAAGGAGGTGCGAGATGAGCGCGCGCCGGTGGGTGGTTGCCGCGGTGTTCGGGCCCGAGCCGTGGAAGGTGTTGTGGTGGTGGAACGACGCGCCGCCGGCGCGGACGACGACGGGCGCCAGCTCGAGCTCCGCATCCTCGCCGGCCGGGTTGGCGCGGCGGGCGGGGGCGAGCCAGTCGGGCGGCGCGTGGAACTCGCCACGGTTCTTGTCGCTGACGGGCCACTTGTGCGAGCCGGGCACGAACGAGATCGTGCCGGCCTCGGCCGAGGTGTCGTCGAGGGCGATCCAGCAGGTGATCATCTCGGCCGGGTCGAGGTAGTCGAGATACGCGCCGTCCTGGTGCATCCCGAGCGCCTTGACGCCGGGCGGCTTCCAGATGCAGTTGTCCTGGAGGATGCGGACGCCGTCGTAGCCCATGAGCTGGGCCGCGAGCCGGCCCGTGCTTTCGGAGAGCACCTGCGCGGCGAGGGCGTTGTCGGCCTTCCAGCCGTTGCAGATCTGGCGGGTGCGGTCGTCGGGATCGCGGCCGGCGACCCAGTTCACCTCGTCGGGACGGATCCCCGTCTCGTAGTCCTGGCGGTAGATCGCGTCGAACCGCTCGCGCATCCGCCCGACCTGGTCGTCCGAGATGAACCCCTCGCCCACGACCAGGAAGCCGTCACGGTCGAACGCCTCGAGATGGTCGGGGGTGAAGGCGGTCAGCGACATCGGCGGGAATCGTACGGGGTCAGACCCTCACTCGGCGAACGTAACCGTTTTGTGGCACTTCCGCGGCGTGACCCATGGAGCCTCCATGGGTTGCCGCCGGCGGCGGCGTCACGGTTCTGACACGCCCGGGTTCCGCCGGCCGTGCCGGTGCCAGGTACGGCCCTACCGAGTGGCACACAATCGTTCGAGAGTCGGCGCAATTCAGATGGCGAGGATGTTCGGGCCGGTGCGCTCGCGCTCGGCCTCGTAGCGGTCGATCTCGGCTCCGCGCCGCTCGGTCAGGGCGATGTCGTCCCAGCCGTTCAGCAGCCGCTCGCGCACGCCCGGGTCGACGTCGAACGAGACGCTGCGGCCGGACGGCAGCGTCACCGTCTGCGTCTCGAGGTCGACCGTCGCCGCCGCAGGCGCGGACTCGATGAGCTCGTGGACGTCCGCCTCCGGGAGCGCGACGGTCAAGAGGCCGTTCTTCGAGCAGTTTGTCTTGAAGATGTCGCCGAAGCTCTCGGCGACGACGGCCTGGAAGCCGAACTCCTGAAGCGCCCACGCCGCGTGCTCGCGCGAGCTGCCGCAGCCGAAGTTGCGGCCGGTCGCGAGGATCGGCGCCGAGGCGAACTCGGGGCGGCGGAGCGCAAACCCGGGGTCCTTCATCCAGTCGTAGAAGAGGAACTCGCCGAAGCCGGTGCGCTCGATGCGCTTCAGGAACTGCTTCGGGATGATCTGGTCGGTGTCGACCGACGCCCGGTCGAGCGCAGCGACCGGGCCCGAGACAACCGTCACCGCCCTCACGCCACCAGCTCCCGCACGTCGGTCAGCCGGCCCGTGACCGCCGCGGCGGCCGCCATCTCCGGGCTCATCAGATGCGTCCGCCCGCCGGCGCCCTGGCGGCCCTCGAAATTGCGGTTCGAGGTGGACGCGCAGCGCTCGCCCGGCTGGAGGATGTCCGGGTTCATCCCCAGGCACATCGAGCAGCCGGCGCCGCGCCACTCGAAGCCCGCGTCGCGGAAGACGGCATCCAAACCCTCATCCTCAGCCTGAGCTTTAACCTGTGCGGATCCGGGCACCACCATCGCCCGCACCCGCTCCGACACCCGCCGGCCGCGCACGATGTCGGCCGCGGCCCGCAGATCCTCGATCCGCCCGTTCGTGCACGACCCCAGGAACACCCGATCGACGGTGATCTCCTGGAGCGCCATCCCGGCGGAGAGGCCCATGTAGGCGAGCGCCCGCTCGTCGGTCTCGTCGGCCGGCTGGGGCACGGTGCCAGTGATGGGCGCGACCTGCCCGGGGTTCGTGCCCCACGAGACCTGCGGCGGCACGCCGGCCAGGTCAACAACCACCTCGCGGTCGAAGGCCGCGCCGTCGTCGGACGCATACCCCCGCCACCGCTCGACCGCCGCGTCGAAGTCGTCGGGCGCGCCCGGCCGTCCCTCGAGATAGGCGAACGTCGTGTCGTCGGGCGCGATCATGCCCGCCCGGCCGCCTCCCTCGATCGACATGTTGGCGATCGTCATCCGCCCCTCCATCGAGAGCCGCGTGACCGCGTCGCCCGCGTACTCGATGACGTGGCCGGCGGCGCCGTCGGTGCCGATCTGGCCGATCGTCTCGAGGATCATGTCCTTGGCCGTGCACCCCGGCCCCAGCTCGCCGGCGTAGGTGATGCGCATCGTGCGGGGCCGCCGCTGGGGCAACGTCTGCGTCGCGAGCACGTGCTCGACCTCGCTCGTCCCGATCCCGAACGCCAGCGCGCCGAACGCGCCGTGCGTCGAGGTGTGGGAGTCGCCGCACACGATTGTCATGCCGGGCTGCGTGACGCCGAGCTCCGGTCCGATCACGTGCACGACGCCCTGGCGACGGTGCCCCAGCGCGTAGAGCCGCACGCCGAACTCCTCGCAGTTCTGGTCGAGCGCCTCGAGCTGCGCCCGCGAGAGCGCATCGGCCTCGCCCGGGCCCGTCGGCACGTTGTGGTCGGCGGTCGCGAGCGTGCGATCCGGGCGGCGCACAGGCCGGCCCGCCAGCCGCAGCCCCTCGAACGCCTGCGCGCTCGTCACCTCGTGGACCAGGTGCAGGTCGACGTACAGGAGCTCGTCTCCGACCTCGTGGTCGGCCCAGACCTTGTCGAGCATCGTCCGCGGCGCCGTTGCCATGCCCGGATTCTACGGATGGGCCGGGTTCGCTAGCGCAGGAGCAGCGTGATCAGAAGCGCGGCGGTGACGATCTTCGACACCATCACGACCGGGAAGACCGTCGAATAGCCGCGCAGGACGCTGTTCTCGTCGGACGTGTTCTGCGAGGCGTAGGCGAACACGGCCGGCTGCGTGGAGACGCCCGCGATGACGCCGCAGGTCTGCGCGGGCGAGAGCCGCATCAGCCTGCTCGCGACCGTGAGCACGATGAGGTTCGAGAGGATCGTGACGGCGGCGCCTGCCACGATCACGCGCAACGCCAGCGGGCTGGTGACGGTGTTCGCGAACGCCTGTCCGGCCTTGGTGCCGATCCCGGCCAGAAGCAGCGCCACGCCGAGCTGGCGGACGGCCTGGTTGGCGGGGGCGGGAAGCTGCCAGCACAGACGGCCGGTGTGGCCGAGCGCACCCAGCACCAGGCCGACGATGAGCGGGCCGCCGGCGAAGCCGAGCGTGAGCGTCCCGCCGCCGGGAAGCGGGAACGGGATCAGCCCCAGCAGCATCCCGGCTGCGATCCCGAACGCGAACGGCAGCACGTCCAGCTCGTTCAGGGTGCGGTAGGAGTCACCGAAGACGCGCGACGCCTTGCGGAGCTTCCTCCTCGGCGCGACCAGGCGGACGTGGTCTCCCAGCTCGAGCATCAGGTCCGGGTGGGCGACCATGTCGGTGTCGCCGCGCCGGACGCGGGTGACCACGGCGTGATAGCCGGATAGGTCGACGTCGCCGAGCCGGGCTCCCGCGAGGCTGTGCTCGGAGACGACCACGCGGCGAGAGTCGACCTTGGAGTGGTCGAACGCGACCGTCTTGTCGTCGATCATCTCGCCGACCACCTCGAGCGCGGCGATCACGTCTTCGCGCTTGCCGTTCAAGGTGACCCGGTCGCCCTTGCGGATCTCGTAGTCCGGGTCGGCGGCGATCAGCTTGCCCTTGTGGTAGACGCGTCCGAACGCGACTCGATGGTGCAGGTGGTCGGCCAGCTCGCGCAGGGTGACGCCCTCGACGTCTTCGACCAGTGCCGTTCGTTCGACCAGGCGGCGGCGCTTGGCCGGGTCGTGACGGAGAAGCGCCGAGCAGATCAGGAGCGGGACGAGCACGCCCAGCGGGTAGGTGAGCGAGTAGCCGATCACCGGCGCGGCACCCAGCTTTGCGACAACGTCAGCGGAGGAGTGGGCCTGCATGTAGCCGACGATCGCGGCCAGTCCGGGGCTGGTGGTGGCAGCACCCGCAAAGACGCCGGCGCCGCACGCCGCGCTCAGCCCGACGAGCGCGGCCATCCCGGCCGCGACGGCCGCGCCTAGGGCGACGACGCCGACGCCGGCCGTGTTGAGCGGCAGGCCGCGGCGGCGGATGGTGCGCAGGAAGCTCGGCCCGCAAGCCAGGCCGGTGGTGTAGACGAAGATGGCCAGCCCGAACGTCCACACGTCGTCGGGCAGGATCCAGCTGGCCGAGACGGCGCCGGCGCCGATGCCGACGAAGAGGACAGCGGCCACGCCGAACGAGAAGCCGTTGATCGAGATGCGCCCGGCGGTGAATCCGACGCCGCAGATCAAGAACAGCAGCAGAATCGGGTTGTTTGCCAGCAGGCTGATCACGGTGGGGCCCTCTCAGTAGGTCCATTCGATGTGATCGGACGCCCGACCGACTTCTTCACCAGCCACGCGTGTAGCCGGGGGCGCCGCCGGGTATCTCGACGGCATGGCTACCACACAGACATCACACGGAATCCTGGCCGGCTCGCAGTCGGCTGCCCGGGAGCACGTCGTCGAGCTCCTCACCAAGGCCTATTGGATGGAGGTCGAGACGGTGATGAGCTACATCGCCGCGTCGACCAATCCCGACGGGGTGCGGGCGCGCGAGATCGTCGAGTCGCTCGAGGAGGACGTCGACGAGGAGCTCGGGCACGCCCGCCAGTTCGCGGCGCGGATCAAGGAGCTCTACGGGGTCGTCCCCGGCTCGAAGGACTTCACGGCGGAGCAGTCGTTCCTCCAGCCGCCCGAGCGGCAGACCGACATCGTGCACGTGATCCGCGGCGTCATCGAGGCCGAGTCAGGCGCGATCGAGCACTACACGCGGATCATCGACGAGACGGACGGCATCGACCCGGTCACCCAGGACATGGTGATCGGCATCCTGCGCGACGAGCAGGGCCACCGGCGGCTCTTCGAGGGCTACCTGCGGGAGTTCGAGGAGAACGCCCGGGGCGGCGCGCCGGACTAGACGAACGGGATCGTGTGCGGCTCGCCGCGCCGGGGCCCGTCCGGGGCCTGGACGGTGAGCCCGCGCGCCCGATCGAGCTCGGCGTCGACCAGGCAGACTGCGATGTTCCGCTCGAGCGCGAACGAGTAGACCGCCCAGCGGGCGACTCCTGCGGCGGCGCCGTCGACCGTCGTCACCGGCCAGTGCAGCTCCATCGGCGGGAACGGGTCGCCGTCGCACACCAGCCCGACCGTCCGTCGCGCCGGCCCCGCGTCTCGCACGGCCCGGAGGGCGTCGCCGCCGACGAAGTCGCGCTCGAGATCGAGCATGCCGCCGATCCCCGCCTCGATCGGGTTCATGTCCGAGTTGGTCGCGTACTGCGTGTCGGAGATGCCCTGCTCGACCGCGCGCACGATGTTCGGGCCGGTCACGAGCAGGCCGTGCGGCCCGCCGGCCGCGCACAGCGCATCCCAGAGCTCGCCCGCCCGGGCGCTCCCCAACGGGTAGATCTCGTAGCCGGCCTCGCGGCTCCAACCCGTGTTCGACACGACGGCCTCGACGCCCGCGATCCGCATGTGCGCACACCGGTGCCGCCCGACGCCGGCCAGGTCCGCGTCGGCCAGGCCGGCGAGCACGTCGGCCGCGCGCGGCCCCTGGAGCTGGAGCGGCGCAACGTCGGCCTCGGCCACCGTCGCGTCGTCGCCGCGCGCGAGCGCGATCCCGGCCGCCCACAGGGTGAGGTCGACGTCGGAGTGCGAGAACCAGACGACGTCGTCCCACGGCCGGAGCACGATGCACTCGCACATGATCGTTCCGGCCCGGTCGCAGACCGGGGTGTAGCGGCACTCGCCCACCTTGAGGTCGCTGAGCCGGCGCGGGGCGAGATGGTCGGCGAGCGCCAGCGCCCCCGGGCCGCGCAGCTCGCACTGGCGCTCGGCCCCGACGTCCCAGAGGGTCACCCGCTCGACGAGCGCCCGGTAGTCGTCGCGCGGGTCGCGGCCGTACCCCATCGGCATGTAGGTGTGGTTGTAGACCATGAAGTCGCAGGCGCCATGGGCGAGCGTGCGCTCGAAGTAGGGCGACCGGCGGATGGTGGGGTGGAGCACCTTGGTAGCATCATCGCATGACCCCGGCAGAGGCCCTGCGAGCGGTGTGCGATGCCTGGGAGGCCGGCGACCCGGAGGCCGCTTCGGGCCTCTTCGCCCCGGACGGCGTCTACGAGGATCCGCTCTATCCGGCGCCGCTGACGGGCCCCGATGCGATCAGGGCCGGCATGGTGGAGGGCATGGGCGCGATCGAGGACTGCCGCGTGACGCTCGACCCGGTCATCGACGAGGGCGACCGCGTGCTCGCCGTGGGGTTCTTCGCGTCGCGCCTGCGCGAGAGCGGCGAGCGGTTCGACTTCCCGTTCGCGATCCTCGTCGAGATGCGGGACGGGCAGATCGCACGCCTGGCCGAATATTTCGACACGCGCCCGCTCGTCCCCTGAGTCAGTTCGTGTGATCCTCGCCGGTCAGATGCTCGATGCCGGTTCGCATCCGATCGAGGAGTGATGCGTCCTCGGGGACGATCTCGCCGCTGGGCGGCGGGTCGTGCACCGGCAGGCCGCGAGCATCCTCGGCAGTGATCGTCAGCGTCACCACGCCCGAGTCGTCGATCGCGCCCACCTGGGACGCCTCGGCGTAGTGGGGC
>JBOHBE010000397.1:0-9558 GCA_050698235.1 Gaiellales bacterium | reverse complement strand
CGCGCCGGGCGGCGATCGCCGCAGCCGTCGCCACGACCCTGCTCTGCGCGACGATCGCATGGCCGGGCGTGATCGACGAGTCCGACCTCGACGCCAAGCAGTCCAACGGGCTGGCGGCGGTCGGCGTCGGGATCGCCCTCCTCATCACGTTCGCGGCCGCCCGCCGCGCCGGTGTCGGAACGCTTGTGCGTCATCGTCCCGGCGACGGCGCGGCGATCATCCTGGTCGCGCTGCTCCTGATCGCCGGGATCCCGTGGATCCTCGCGAACGCCGGGTTCTACGTCGGCGACGTCCCGGGCCTCCGGAGCATCTTCATGTCCAAGCAGATCCTGCCCGAGCCCGGCCATCCGCACCTCCACGCCGTCCACCTCGGAAACCACGAAGGCATCGACGGCATCCTGCTCGCCGCAACGGCGCTCGCCCTGCGGCGCGTGCTGCCTCAGATGCGGGCCACGCGGCTGCGCGGCGTCCTCGGGTTCTACCTCGCGCTGATGCTCCCGTACGGTGTCCTCGTCGCGCTGAACGACGGCTGGAACGAGCAGATCGTGAAGCGCGGCTGGACCGACGTCGGCACGCCGAAGGTGCTGAACCCGGGCCCCAACCCGAGCACCGCGCTCCTGCTCGTCCTCACCGTCGTGTTCTTCCTGACCGCGTTTCGGGTGAGGCGCGGAGAGTGACGCGCGCGGCGGTGTGTCACCGCTTCGGCGAGCCGTTTTCCCTGGAGGAGGTGTCGCTCTCGGACCCACGCGAGGACGAGGTTCGGGTGCAGCTCGAGGCGTGCGCGATCTGCCACAGCGACGTGGCCTACGCCGACGGCGCCTGGGGCGGCAGCGTCCCCACCGTGCTCGGCCACGAGGCGTGTGGCCTCGTCGCCGACACAGGCCCAGGAGTCGCGTCGCTTCGCACCGGCCAGCGCGTCGTCGTGAGCCTCATCCGCCACTGCGGCGCATGCGTCCGCTGCCGGGCGGGCGAGCCGGCGCTGTGCACGGCGGCGTTCGGCCTCGACGAGCGCTCCCCGATCGCGCTCGCGGGCGGCGGCCGGATCGAGCAGGGCCTCAGGTGCGGCGCGTTCGCCGACGAGGTGGTCGTCCACGCGTCGCAGGCCGTCCCCGTCCCCCGCCACCTCCCGGCCGCCAGCCTGTCCGTGCTCGGCTGCGCCGTGCTCACGGGTGTCGGCGCCGCCGAGCGCGCCGGCGGAGTCCGGCCAGGCGACACGGTCGTCGTGATCGGAGCCGGGGGCGTCGGCCTGAACGCGATCCAGGGCGCGGTGATCGCAGGCGCCGGGCACGTGATCGCCATCGACGTGGCCGACGAGAAGCTCGCGGCTGCCCGGGCGTTCGGCGCAACGGCAGGACTGAACGTGCGCTCCGCGGACCCGGGGTCTCTCGCCGGCGCGGCCGACGTCGTGATCGCAACCGCCGGCTCGGCGCGCGCCGTCGAGCAGGGCCTCGCGCTGGTTCGGCGCGGCGGGACGCTGGTCGTCGTCGGGATGCCGGCCAGCGGCGAGGAGGCGCGCTTCGACCCCACACGGCTGGCGCACGACGGCATGCGGATCGTGGGGACGAAGATGGGCTCCGCCCGGCCGGCCGACGACATTCCGCGCCTGGTGGCGCTCTACGAGGACGGGCGCCTGAAGCTGGACGAGCTCGTGACCGCCACGTATCCGCTCGACCGGATCAACGAGGCGGCCGACGCCATGCGCCGCGGCGAGGCCATCCGCAACGTGATCGTCTTCTGAGGGTGATGATCAGCTGGCCTTGAGGTGCGCGGCGGGAGGCTCCGCGACGGGCTGGCGGAACGCGACGGCCAGCCGGTTGAACCCGTTGATCGAGACGATCAGGTAGGTGAGCGCGACGAGCTCCTCTTCGGAGAACGCCGCGGCCGCCTCGGCGTACGCGGCGTCGGAGGCATGGGTCTCGCCGATCAGCGTCAGCTCCTCGCACCACCGAAGCGCGGCCCGCTCGCGGTCCGAGTAGCACGGCGCGTCGCGCCAGACGGGGAGCAGTTGGAGGCGCTGGTCGCCCTCGCCTCTGGCCCGCGCTGCGCGCACATGGGTGTCGACGCAGTACGCGCATCCGTTGAGCTGCGACGCGCGGACCTTCACGAGCTCGACCAGCGGCCCTTCGAGAGGGCTCCGGCGGACCTCGCGCACCAGCGCGACCATCGCCTTCATCGCGCCGGGCATCACGTCTGCGTACTGCGACCGCATGCCCGGAGTATCGGCGGTGGGCGGCCCTCCCGGCATCGGGACCGGCACCGATCCCACGATGGGGGAAACTACGATCGGACGGCCGCGCGTTGCCACCCAGGGCGACTTGACATCGACGCTACCAGGGTGTTTCATCGCGGCGAGGACGTGGAGGCGCGGCCTGGAGCGGCCGTGCGATACGAGGAAAGGGCACCAGGGTGACGGGGAAGCTCTCGAAGCTTGTCTCCGATTCGGCCGAGAAGGTCGACCGCTCGTTCGGCTGGGCGCGGCTGCCGACGATCGCCGCGATCCCCGTCCTGATCGGGCTGCGGGACAAGCTCCGCGCCAAGAACCTCTACGACACGGGCCGTGGAGCGCTCGACAAGCCGCCCTTCGATGACCCCGACGTCAGCCGCCACCTTGGCGCGCGGATGATCAACGGGACATATAACGACCTCGACGACCCGCTGATGGGCTCGCTCGGAAGCCGGTTCGGGCGAAACGTGCCGCTGGAGCACACCTATCCGGACGATCCGAAGCGGCTGCTCGACCCGAACCCGCGGCTCATCAGCCGCCGGCTCCTCACACGCGAGTCCTTCCAGCCCGCGACCACGCTCAACCTGCTGGCCGGGGCCTGGATCCAGTTCGAGGTGCACGACTGGCTGAGCCACGATCCGGAGCTGCCCGACCCCTGGGAGATCCCGCTCGAGAAGGACGACCCGTGGCCCGAGCACCCGATGAAGATCCTGCGCACGAAGCCCGACCCGAGCCCCGACGTGAGCGGGCCGCCGACGTACGTCACGGGCGACACCCACTGGTGGGACGGATCGCAGGTGTACGGCGGCAAGCTGGACTTCGCCGACGGCCTGCGGTCGCACGAGAAGGGCCGGCTCCGAATCGACGACCTGGGCCTGCCGCCGGAGGACCTCCAGAAGTTCGCCGACCTCTCGGGCGTGGCCGGGAACTTCTGGGTCGGCCTCGCCATCCTGCACTCGCTCTTCATGCGCGAGCACAACGCGATCTGCGAGCGGTTGGCGGCCGAGTACCCGGAGATGTCCGACCAGGAGCTCTACGACAAGGCACGGCTCGTGAATGCGGCGCTCATGGCCAAGGTCCACACGGTGGACTGGACTCCGGCGATCATCGCCCATCCGACCACCGTCCTCGCGCTTCGCACCAACTGGTACGGCCTGCTCGGACAGCACCTCCACGACCTGGTCGGGCACATCACCGACGACGAGGTGCTCCACGGCATCCCCGGCTCGCAGACGAACCATCACGGCGTGCCCTACTCGCTGACCGAGGAGTTCGTGGCCGTCTACCGGATGCACCCGCTCATCCCCGATCAGTTCACGTTCCGCTCGGTCGACGACGACCGCGTCCTCGCCGAGCACGAGCTGCCTGATGTCGGCGTGCTGCACGTCCGCGAGCGGCTGTCCGAGGTGTCGATGTCCGACCTCTTCTACTCGTTCGGGCGCTCGCACCCCGGCGCGATCACGCTGCACAACTATCCGAAGTACCTCCAGCACTTCGACCGCGCCGACGGCTCGCTGATCGACCTGGCGTCCATCGACATCCTGCGTGTGCGCGAGCGCGGCGTCCCGCGCTACAACGAGTTCCGCCGTCTCTTCCACATGAACCCCGTCTCGTCGTTCGAGGAGCTGACGGACAACCCGGTGTGGGCCGAGGAGCTGCGCCGGATCTACGGCGACGTCGAGCGCGTCGACCTGATGATCGGGATGTACGCCGAGCCCAAGCCGAAGGGGTTCGGGTTCAGCGACACGGCGTTTCGCGTCTTCATCCTGATGGCGTCACGGCGGCTCGAGAGCGACCGCTTCTTCACGCGCGACTTCCGGCCCGAGGTCTACACCCAGGCCGGCTTCGACTGGGTGAACGACAACACGATGCGGTCCATCCTCCTGCGCCACTTCCCCGAGCTCGAGCCCGCGCTCGAGGGTGTCGAGAACCCGTTCGCCCCCTGGACGGCTGTCAGTGGCTAGCGCCCGGACGACCAGCGACTACGCGCGAATCGCGCTCGCGGGAATCCGGATCGTGAACGGGGCGAGCGCGCTCCTGGCCCCACGCCTCCTCACCCGGCGGCTGGCGGCCGACGACACGGCGGTCTACCCGTTCCGGCTGTTCGGCATCCGGACGATCGTCATCGGCGGAGACCTGCTCCTGCGCGACAAGGAGGTGCGGGACCACGCGCTTCGGCTCGCGCTGCTCATCCACGCGTCCGACGTCGCCTCGGCAGTCGTCGCCGGAGCCCGCCGTCAGGTGCCGTTCCGCTCCGCCGCCACGGCCGCGGCGATCTCGTCCGTCAACACGGCGCTCGCACTGGTCGCGCGGACGCCGCAGACCTGACGGCCGACATGGCGGACGCCGTCGAGTTCGACTACGTGGTCGTGGGCTCCGGCGCCGGCGGCGGGCCGATTGCCGTCAACCTCGCCCGGGCCGGGATGCGGGTGCTCCTGCTCGAGGCGGGCGGCGACGACGAGCGGCTCGACTCGACAGTGCCGGCCTTCCACGGCGAGGCGACCGAGGACGAGGCGCTGCGCTGGGACTACTTCGTGCGCCACTACTCCGACGATGAGCGGGGCCGGCGCGACCCCAAGTTCGTCACTGACCGCGGCGGCGTCTGGTACCCGCGGGCCGGGACGCTCGGCGGCTGCACGGCCCACAACGCGATGATCACGATCTCCGGGCCGAGGTCGGACTGGGACGCGATCGCCGACGAGCTGGGCGACCCGTCCTGGAGCGGCGACGCCATGCGCGGCTACTTCGAGCGGCTCGAGCGAAACACGTACGTGCACTGGTGGCAGCGGCTCCTCGGGAACCGCCGCCGGCACGGATACCGCGGCTGGCTGACGACGAGCCTGCCCGACGCCACCGTCGCGCTGCACGACGAGGCGCTCCTGGTCGAGATCCTGTCGGCCGCGCGGGCCGAGCTGCGAAGCGCCGTCGAGGGACTCTCGCGCATCGAGGACTACCACCGCTACCTGCGCACCTGGCTCGACCCGAACGACTGGAGGGTTGCCGGGGGCAGCCTGCGCGGCCTGTGGCTCGTGCCGCTCGCGACCGCCGGCGGCCGCCGGAACGGCACCCGCGAGCGCATCCGGCACGCCGCGGCCGAGCGGCACGGGAACCTGGTCGTCCGGACGCACACGCTGGTCACGAGGGTGGCGTTCGACGACGAGATGTCGGCCGTCGGCGTCGAATACCTCGACTTGCCGCACGCCTACGGGGCGGATCCGCGCCCGGCGTATCCGTCGCAGCCGGTCTCCGCCCTGAAGAGCGTTCTCGTCCGGCGGGAGGTGATCCTGGCCGGAGGCGCCTTCTCGACGCCGCAGCTCCTGAAGCTCTCGGGGATCGGCCCGCGCGAGGAGCTCGAGGCACACGGGATCCCGGTGCGCGTCGACCTGCCGGGCGTCGGCGCAAACCTCCAGGACCGCTACGAGGTGGGTGTCGTGAGCGAGCTCCGCGACGACCGGTTCACCCTGCTCGACGGGTGCAGCTTCGCGCCGCCAACCGGCGATGGGGCGGGCGACCGCTGCTTCACCGAATGGCGGCACGGGAAGGGCGCGTATACGAGCAACGGCGCCGTCGTCGCGATCGTGCCCCGGGCCGACCTCTTCGTCTTCGGCCTGCCGGCGCGGTTCGAGGGCTACTACCCCGGCTACTCACGCGACCTGTCCCGGCAGCGAAACGTGTTCACGTGGGCGATCCTGAAGGCCCACACGCGCAACACGGCCGGGACGGTCACCCTGCGGTCGGCCGATCCGGCAGAGGTGCCCGACATCGACTTCCGCTACTTCGACGAGGGCAGCCTTGGCGGAGACGAGGATCTCGACGCGGTCGTCTGGGGCGTCGAGTTCGCGCGGCGGATGGCGCACCGCTCGGGGATGACCGCCTCCGAGCTCGTGCCCGGCGACGCCGTCGGGACGCACGAGCAGCTGCGCGAGTTCGTGCGCACCCATGCCTGGGGCCACCACGCGTCGTGCACCTGCAAGATCGGGCGCGACGACGACCCGATGGCAGTCCTCGACGGCAGCTTCCGCGTGCGCGGGGCGCAGAACCTCCGCGTGGTCGACGCCTCGGTCTTTCCGCGCATCCCGGGCTACTTCATCGTCACGCCCACGTACATGATCAGCGAGAAGGCGAGCGACGCCGTGCTGGCCGACGCCGGCGTCCCCGTCACCGTGCCCGCCTGAGGAGGAGCCGTGGCCGACCACAACGACCCCAATGCCGTCAACTCGATCTTCTCCGACATCGACGTCAGCGCGGCGGACGTCTACGACATGTTCGGGTACCCGAGCGACGACCGAAGCGACGGCGAGCGGGTCGTCATCGCCCTCACGTTCGCGTCGGTGCCGACGGCGGGCGTGTTCGACACCGACATGCTCTACCGCCTCCAGATCACGACCGCCCCGCGTCCCGTGTGGCCCGACCGCGACCCAAGCCTTCACACGCTCCTCGAGTACGTCGGCGCGGTCAAGGACAAGTACCTCGGCGAGCTGCGGGCGGCCGAGGTGCGCGTGACGGCCGACGCCGAGCGGCGCGCGAAGGTCGACTTCCTGAACTTCCCGGGCGGCAGCTTCTCGGTCACGGTCGACCTCGGCTCATCGGTGACCCACAAGGCGCCGGACGGGAGCGCGATCCGCATCTTCCTGGGCGGGCGCGACGACGCCTTCTTCAACGACCTGCCCGGGTTCTTCCGGTCGATCAACTACGCGCCCCAGTTCTACCACGTCCCCCACACCCGGCCCGACCTGCGCGAGCTTCCCATCCCGAAGACGCTCCTCGAGCTCGAGGGGAACCACCTCTTCAACTTCGACCCGAAGCATCCGCTCCTGGGTCACGGCGAGAAGCTCGACCTCCCGCCGGGGCCGCTCACATGGGAGGGCGACCGGTTCGCGAAGGACGCCGACGGCAACTTCCGCTTCGTCTACAGCGGTGTCGACGCCCAGGCCGGCAGGAACGTGAACGCGATCATCCTCGAGGTGCCGCTGCGCTACCTGACGCACCAGCCCGAGCGCGATCGGATCGTGAACGTGTGGGGCGAGAGCTGGGTGCTGAAGGCTGCCAACAAGGTCGAGACGATCCCCGACCATCCGCTGTGGATCGAGCATCCGTGGGCGCTCATCGACGCCATCAAGCTCGACGACGAGCTGAAGCGCTACAAGCTCGTCGACACGGTCGGCCAGCCGTTCGCCGACGCCGGCCTCTCCGAGCGCGAGGACAACCGCCAACTGGGCGCGAACAACTTCTGGCTCGCCCCGCACTTCGTGAAGCGGCTCGCGCACCTCGGGTGGGGGTTCGGGCCGTCGATCTCGGCGCTCGGTCTCGCGACGTCGTTCGACCACGACGACTCGCCGGTCTCGGTGCATCGCACGTACTCGCTCGCCGCGACGGCCTTCCCGCGCGTGCGGCGGCTGATCTTCCAGAAGCTCAACATGCCCGACAACTCGTGGAATCCGACCGGTGCCGACATCCCGCTTCGCCGGTCGTTCGAGATCTTCGTCCCCAACGTCTGCGCGATCGACATGGACACGACCGGCACGTGGCCGTTCGGGAGGCGGCTGGAGGATCAGGTGGCGACGCGGTTTCTGTCGCTCTTCCTCGACATGGAAGCCAAGCTCAACGGCAGCCCGTACCACCTCGACGTCATGAACGACCAGGCGCTCTGGGACGCCGCGCCGATCCTTCCGAAGACGCCGCCCAACCCGCTTCGGAACGACCGCGAGTTCCTGACGGAGTTCCCCTACCTCGCCGAGCCTCATGCCGGGTACTAGCGCCGCCGCCCTCGCGACGGATCACGCCCGCGACCTCGACCGGCTCTCGGCCGAGATCGCCGAGCTCGAGCGCTCGGGGCTTGCGAGCACCCAGGACGCGACACGCCTTGCCTCGTGCCGAGTGAACCGGGCGTCGCTGTCGGGCGACCTCGCCGAGATGCGCCGGGCCGCCGCCGCGCTTGACGAGGCGCTCGAGCGGTTCGGCCCGTGGCCCGACCTGTGCTTCCTGCGCGCCGGCGTCGATCTGAAGGAGCACCGGCTCGACGACGCCGTGGCGAGCCTCGCGCTGGGCGAGGGGCTTGCCGGCTCGCCCGACGGCCGTGCGATCCAGGCCGACGTCGACCTCCAGCTCGGCCGGTACGCCGAAACGCGTCGCGCCTACGAGCGTCTGGTCGCCGAGACCCGAACGTGGGACAACCTCGCCCGGCTGGCGCACCTCGACCGGACGCTGAACGACCCCGACCGGGCCGACGCGCTCTACGCCGAGGCCGCCGACGAGATCACCGCCAAGGAGCTCCGCCAGTTCGCGTGGGTCGAGGTGCAGCGGGGGCTCCTGCACCTGCGGTACGGCCGTCTTCCCGAGGCGGAGCGGCACTACGAGCGAGCCGAGGCCGCGTACTCCGGCTACTGGGTGGTCGACGAGCACATCGCCGAGCTGCGAGCCGCGCAGGGCCGCACCGACGAGGCGATCGCGCTCTACGAGGGTGCCGCCCTGCGGGCCGGGCGGCCCGAGCTGGCGCAGGCGGTCGGCGACCTCCACCGGCACGCGGGGGATCCCGACCGGGCGCGCGCCTGGCACGAGCGGGCGCTGGCCGGGTACCTCGATTCGACGGGCCGGGGCGAGGTGCAGTACCACCACCACCTGGCGGAGTACTACGCGGATGTCGAGCGCGACGGCGCCGCCGCCGTGGACTGGGCCGAGCGGGATCACGCACTCCGGCCCCACCACGCCACCGAGATGGCCCTGGCGTGGGCCTACCACCGGGCGGGCCGGCACGGCGAGGCGCTCGAGCTCGCGGACCGGGCGCTCCAGGCGGGTGTCCGCGACCCCCACGTCCTCCACCAGGCCGGTGTGATCTCAACGGCCGCCGGACGCGCGAGCGACGGCGAGCGCCTGCACGCCGAGGCGGCGCGCCTGAACCCGACCCACCAGGCATTCCACGTCCATCGCTGAGGGGAGTTTCATGGCTGCCAACGGATCCGAAACGCTCGAGGTGAGGCTCGCGCTCGTCTGCTACGGCGGCGTGTCGCTCGCGATCTACATGAGCGGGATCACGCGCGAGATCCAGGAGCTCGTTACGGCCTCGGCCCTGCGCCTGGCGCCGGACGCCGGCGAGCCGTCCGGGACCGCGACTGTCTACGCCCGCCTGATCGAGGCGCTCGAGACGGACGCCTCCGCGCAGGGCGACCCCCACCGGATCCAGGTCGGCGTCGACATCGTCGCCGGTACATCCGCCGGCGGGATCAACGGCATCTGCCTCGCCCGCGCGCTCGACGGCGACTACTCGCAGGAGGCGATCCGCGACTTCTGGATCACGAAGGCCGATTTCGGGCAGCTCCTCGACCCGAAGGTCGAGG
>JBOHBE010000396.1:0-9552 GCA_050698235.1 Gaiellales bacterium | reverse complement strand
GCACAAGGCGCTGGGACTGGCCAAGGCCAAGGGCGCCACGTTCGTGCTCGCCTCGACGTCGGAGGTGTACGGCGATCCGCTCGAGCACCCGCAAAAGGAAAGCTACTGGGGCAACGTCAATCCGATCGGCCCGCGCGGCGTCTACGACGAGGCGAAGCGGTACGCCGAGGCGATGACGATGGCGTACCACCGCCAGCAGGGCGTCGACACCCACATCGCGCGGATCTTCAACACGTACGGGCCGCGGATGCGCCAGCACGACGGCCGGGCCATCCCGACCTTCCTGCGCCAGGCCCGCGAGGGCAAGCCGCTCACGGTGTTCGGCGACGGGTCCCAGACGCGGTCGTTCTGCTACGTCGATGATCTGATCGAGGGCCTCTTCCGCCTCGCGATGAGCGACGAGCATCTGCCCGTCAACGTCGGCAATCCCGACGAGATGACGCTCCTCGAGCTCGCCGACCAGATCCGGCTGCTCACCGGCACCGGCTCGGAGATCGTCTTCGAGGGCCTCCCGACCGACGACCCGAAGGTGCGCCAGCCGGACATCACGCGGGCCCGTGAGATCCTCGGCTGGGAGCCCAGGATCTCGCTCGAGGACGGGTTGCGAAAGACGCTCGAGAGCCTCGGCTTCTCGCCGCGGCCCGTCCCCGCCTGAGGGGACTAGGCGGCGAGGGCGGCGGGGCGATGCTCGCCACGGGCCGGGCCGATGGTGGCCACGGCGGGCTGCGGCTCGGGGCGAGCCGGGCGCACCTCGCGCCGCAGCTCGGCGAACGACAGGCCTTCGAACGCCAGGAAGAGACCGCCGGCCGCGACGCTGAGGAGCGCCTCGACGCCCTGGAGGGCGAGGCCGAAGGCCGCTGCCTCGGCTGCCCCGACGCCGAACGGCGCGAGGGCGGCGGCGACGGCGGCCGAGAAGACTCCGACGTTCCCCGGCACGAGCGGGACGATCCCGACCAGCGTCGAGGCCACGAAGACGGCGGACGCCGCCTGGATCGAGTGCGGCAGCCCGAACGCCTGCAGCGTGAAGACGATGCCGGCGATCTGGAACGCCCACGAGGCGAGCCCGAGGCCGAGTGCGCCCAGGCCGCGGTCGCGGCCCGAGAACGCGGCCCGAGCGTGGCTGAGCGCGTCTGCGGCGATCGGGCCGGCACGGCCGGGAAGCCGCGTCGCGAGGCGCTCGAGGCGAGCCGCGGTGGCGGCGAGGACGACGACGCTCACCGACATCGTGGCCAGCGTGGCCAGAACCCAGACGGGTGCCGATGAGGAGGCGGCGGTGGCGACAGCGGCCACCAGCACGAGAGCTGCCGCGAGCACGATCTGCTCGGCCGCGAGCGATCCCGCCAGGGCGGAGGCCGGCATGTTTACGCCGCGCTCCCGCGTCCGCCGGCCGAGGATCGCCAGCTTCGCGACCTCGCCGAGGCGGGCGGGCACGATGGTGTTCACCAGGAAGCCGATGAAGACGGCGGGCGTCAGGTCGCGGTGGCGGATCTGGGCGCCGTCGGGAGTCGCGGCCAGCGTGCGCCGCCAGACGGCGATCTTGGCGGCGACCGACGCCAGGTTCGCGACGACCGCGGCCACGATCAGCGTCGCCGCGGCGCCGTCGAGGCTGCCCCAGGCTGACCCGCCGACGCGGGCGGCGTGGATGCCCGCCACGCCCGCGATTGCCGCGGCTGCGGCCGCTGCGGCGACACGGCGGATCCGCGGCGAGGTGACGATCACGAAAGCTGTGGCGGCCACACCGGCGCCGGCGATGGCGTCGAGGAAGAAGTGGTTGGCGGTCACGACGATCGAGAACACGACCAGGGCCGGGTAGCCGATCCATGCGAACCGGAAGCGATTCCGCGTCATGGCGAAGCCGGTCGCGCCGATGGTGATCGCGTAGGCGGTGTGCAGCGACGGCATCGCGGCGTACGGGTTCGAGAGCATCGCGATCAGGCCGGAGTGATGGTTGACCCCGGTCTGGTTCAGCGAGTCGACGAAGCCCAGGTCGGTCAGCATCCGCGGCGGGGCCGCCGGATAGAAGATGTAGCCCGCGAGGCCGATCACGTTCACGGTCGCGATCAGGTTCCGAAGCCGCGTGTAGAACTCGTTGCGGCGCAGGTAGACGAAGAGCACGAACCCGAACGTCAGCGTGAACTGGCAGTTGAAGTACGTCCAGTTCGCGACGCTCATCACGATCGACGGGGCGTGAAGCGCCCACTGCTGAAGATCGAGCTCGTGGAAGAGGCCCAGGCTCCGCTCGGTGCTCACGATCGAGCGCGAGTGGCGCAGCGCCGTCGACCGGTCGCCCACCGCGAATGTGCGCGACAGCTCGTAGGCCATGTCGAGCAGCGCGAAGATCGCGAGCTGACGGCCGAGGTCGCCCCACCCTCGCGGGAGGCGCTTTCCGATGGCGGTGATGAGTGAGCGTGGGCTCATGGTGAAGGCAGCTTCCCCGCTCGCGAGGCGCACGGCGATACGGCCCGCCGGTGTGTTCGGTTCGGATAACCCCACCCCGGACCGTCGAGCATTCGCACCCGGCTGAAGGAAGGTTCGGCTAGGCCGCCGCATCGCCTACGTGGCCGGCGAGCGCGGCGTCCGCCGCATCTCCGGTCGCCAGGACGACGGTCAGCTCGAGCTCGTCGGCGATCCGCCGCAGCGTGCGGATCGCTCCGCGCCAGGTGATCGAGTCGACGGTACAGGCGAGATCGTCGACCACGAGTGTCTCGGGCCGGGTCGCGAGGGCGCGCGCCAGGGCGACGCGCAGCTGCTCACCCCGCGAGAGGTCGCCGGGCCGCGTGTCCTCGCGGCCATCCATGTCGACGACCTGCAGAACGGCGGCGATCCACGCCGGATCGGCCGTTGTCCCGGTCAGCCGGAGCGGGAAGACGACGTTCTCCTCCACCGTGAGCATGGGCAGAAGCTCGAACGAGGCGGGAACGAATGCAGTGTTCTGGGTGGGGGTGTGGGCGTCCATGGCGGAGGTGTTCTCCTCCGGACGGACGCTATGTCCCGGTTCTTCCATGCGCATCGGCCCTTGGGCGGATCCGACGTGGTCCTCTCGACCTAGGTCCGTGGTCAGCCCGCGAGCTCGCGGGCGCGCTCCACGTCGCGGTGGAGCTGCTCCACAAGAGCCTCCACGCTGTCGAAGCGGAGCTCGTCCCGCAGGCGACGGGTGAGCTGGAGCCGGATCGGCGAGCCGTAGATGTCGCGGTCGAAATCGAGGAGGTAGGCCTCGATCCGGACGGCGTCGCGGCTGTCGGTGAACGTCGGGTTGTATCCGATGCTGATCGCGGCGGTGTGGTCGGATCCGGGCAGGTGTGCGCTCCCGGCGTAGATCCCGGTCTTCGGAAGCGGCGTCTTGGGGAGCGGCGAGAGGTTGGCGGTGGGGAAGCCGAGGTCGCGGCCGCGTCCGTCGCCGCGCACGACGGCGCCCTCGAGCCACGGCGGCCGCCCGAGCAGGGTCGCCGCCTCCTCCACGTCGCCGTCGGCCAGGAGCCCGCGGATCCGCGACGACGACACGGGGTCGCCGCCGTCCCGGAGGAGCGGGACCACCTCGACGCCGAACCCCAGGCGCGCGCCCTCGGCGGTGAGCGTCTCGGTGGTGCCGTGGGCGCCGTGGCCGTAGCGGAAATTCTCCCCCACGCTCACGTGCCGGGCGTCGAGCGCGTCGTGCAGCACGTGGTCGGCGAAGTCGTCGGCCGAGATCTGCGAGAACGCCGCGTCGAACCGGATCACGATCAGCTCGTCGGGGCCGAGCTCCTCCACGAGTGCCGCCTTGCGCGCGAGCGACGACAGCTCGGGCGGCGCGAGCTCCGGGCGGAGCACCTCGAGAGGATGCGGATGGAACGTCACGACCGCCGAGCGCAGGCCGCCCGCAACCCCGGCCTCCACGGCCGATCCGATGACCGTTTGATGCCCTCTGTGGACGCCGTCGAAGCTTCCGATCGCGACTGCCCGCGGAAGCGGTTCGACGTCGAGCAGGCTCTGGCGGACGATCACGCCAGCACCACCACCGGGCGCAGGCGGCCGTCTCGCGGCTCTCCGATGCCGAGGAGGCCCTCTCCCGTCGCGAGCCGCACCGGGCCCGTCTCGCCGTGCAGCTCGAGGCCGCGCCCGTGGCGCGCCGCCTCAGCCTCCTCGGAGCCGAGCTCACGGGCTGGAAGGTGCGGGAGGGCGGCCAGCGGAGCCCGGAACCACGGGCCCCTCGGATCGGCGGACACGTCGTCAGGCGAGGCCGCGGCGGCGACGTCGAACTCGCCGATCGCTGTCCGGCGAAGCTCGAGGCAGTACGCGCCTGCCCCGGTCGCCTCGCCGAGGTCGGCGGCGATCTGGCGGACGTAGGTGCCCTTGGAGCACTCCACCGCGATCGTCGCCTGCTGAGACCCCTGGTCGAAGCCCGAGATCTCGAGGCGCCGGATCGTCACCTGGCGGGGTGGCGCGGTCACCGTCTCGCCCGCTCGCATCCGCGCATAGGAGCGCCGGCCGTCCACCTTGACGGCGGAGGCGGCCGGGACGGCCTGGAGTACGTCGCCGGTCATCCCGGCTGCGGCCGAAGTGACGGCCGCGGCATCGGTCGAGGCCCCGGTCGGCGTGAGATCCCCCTCGGGGTCGAGGGTCGTCGACACGGCACCGAACTGCACCACGGCCTCGTAGCGCTTGTCGAGCCCGGAGAGGTACGTGGCCAGGCGCGTCGCCCGGCCCGCCAGGACGAGCAGGAGGCCGGTCGCGAAGGGGTCGAGCGTCCCCGCATGGCCCAGCTTCGACCCGAGCGCCGGCCGCAGTGACCGCAGGACGCCGAACGAGCTCGGTCCGGCGGGCTTGTCGACGAGCACGAGGCCGGTGACCTGCCCCAAGGCCGCCTCAGGCAGCCGGCTCTTCCAGCTGGGCGGCGACCTCGGCGACGATGAACTCCCTGATGTCGTCGATGGTGCCCGGGTGCGAGAACCCTGCGGCCTGCTTGTGGCCTCCGCCGGCGGACTTGCGGGCGACCTGCGAGACGTCGATCAGCCCTCTCGACCGCAGCGACACCCGGTTCGGGGTGATCGTGCCGTCGGGCAGCGGAACCTGCTCGCGGATGAGGCCGGCCACCTGGACCCCCTCGACCGCCCGGAGGTGGTCGATCAGCCCCTCGGTGGTGGCCTCGTCGCCCTCCACGAGCGCAAGGTCGTCGCGGCTCACGTGCGACACCAGCAGACGCCCGCCGTAGTAGGGCACGGTGTGCTCGATGACGCGGCCGAGCAGCAGGAGCTTGCCGAGCTGCACCGACTCGAACACGCGCTCGAAGACCTTGTGGACGTCGGTGCCCGCCTCGACCAGCCGGGCTGCGAGCCGGAGCGCCTCGGGACTCGTCGTGCGGTACTGGAACCGGCCGGTGTCGGTCACGAGCCCGACGTAGAGCGCCTCGGCGATCTTCGGTGTGATCTCGACGCCGAGGCCGTCGAAGATCCGCGCCAGGATCTCGGCGGTCGACGACGCGTGGCCGTCGACGACGTTGACGTCGCCGAACCGGCTGTTGTCGTGGTGGTGGTCGACGTCGACGACCGTCCCGGCGCTGGCTCGCAGCGCCTCGTGGATCTCGCCGAGCCTGCGCTCGTTGCCGCAGTCGACGACGAGCAGCGTCCACCCCGCGACGTCGGCCGGATCGATGTCGCGCTCGAGGCCCTCGGTATCGAGGAAGCTGACCTCGTGCGGGATCGTCGACGCCGGCTCGAGGTACATCCGCACCTCTTTTCCGAGCTGGCGGAGACCGCCGGCCGCGGCGGTCATCGACCCGATCGCGTCGCCGTCCGGGTTCTCGTGGGTCGCGATCAGCACGCGGTCCGCCGCAGCGAGGGCTGCGACCGCCGCCTGCAGGTCGCTTTGGAGCGCGATGTCGGTCATTCGGGGTCGGGGTCGGCCGGCGCGGGCGAATCGTGGGCCATGATCTCGTTCAGCCGCATCGCCTGGTCGACGGTCTCATCATAGTGGAAGGAAAGCTGCGGAGTGCGCTTCAGGTGAAGCTCCTTTGCAACACGCGCTTGGAGCACCCCGTGCGCCCGTTCGAGGGCCCGCAGGCTCGCGGTGCGCCGCTTCTGCGACCCGAGGACACTGATGAAAACCTCAGCGTGGCCGAGGTCCGGCGACGTCCTGACGGCCGTGATTGTCACGAAGCCGATGCGGGGGTCGGCCAGGCCCTCGATCCCGTCGGCGAGCACGTGGCGGACGGCCTTGTTGACCTTGCGCATGCGCTCGCTCACAGCTCGTCCTCGGGGCTCATCATCGTGCGCCTACACGCGACCAGCTCGTACTCCTGCGCCGAGAGGTAGCGCTCGGCGTCGTCGAGCGCCTGGCGGGCGGCGGAGTGGTCGCGCCTGACGACGGCCATGGTGAGGCGCGACCGCTGCCACAGATCGTGGAGGTCAACCTCGGCGACCGACGCGCCGAACCGGCGCTCGAGCTGCGCCTTGGTGTGCAGGAGATGCCGCCGCTTGCCCTTGAGCGAAGCGCCGTCAGGCATGTGCAGGTCGAACGTGAGGATGCCCACGAACCCCGACGGCATGGACAAACCGTAGCGCGTGCGCCATCGTGAGAGTATGCAGATCGGCGCCGCCAACGCGTACTCCTCGGCACTGTCCGGCATCCGTGCCGCTCAGGATCGCCTCGACGCTGACGCCGATGCGATCGCCCAGGACCCGTTCGACGTGGACGCGCTCGTCGAGTCAACGTGGCAGCCGCTCGCGGTCGCCGCGAACGCGCAGGTGCTGCGCGCCGCCGACGAGTCGACCGGCGCCCTGTTCGACGCGCTCGCGTAGCTCAGCTCAGGTCGATCGTCTCGCCGGGCAGGACGCGGCGCAGGCGGCCGCCGAGCCCGGCGTCCGAGAACGCCGCCTCGAGGTCGCCGCCGTCGGCGGTGAAGTGCGCCCACCCGTCCTGGTGGATGGGGATGATCGCCGCCGGCGCGAGCTCCACAGCGGCCTCGATGGCGGCCTCCGGAGTCAATGTCAGCGGAGCGTCCTCCCCCCAACGCTCGGGAACCTGCGCCGCGCCGGCGAAGAGGACGGCGACATCGAACGGGCCGTGCTCGCGCACCACGTCGCGGACGACGTCGACCGAGGCGTTGTCGCCGCTGACGTAGACAGCCGGCAGGCCGTCGGCGCGCAGCACGAAGCCGATGACCGGCCCGTTCACGGCCGCGACCTCGGGCGGCCCGTGGTCGGCGGGCACCGCCGTGATGTTCAGCGTGCCGCCTCCGGGCAGGTCGAGATCCAGCGCGTCGCCCGGCTCGAGGCCCGCGGCGCCTGCTCCCAGCCGTTCGGCCCCGGCACCGGTCGTGACCACTCGACCCGTCTGGGCGAGAACGGCGCGCCCGCCCGCGTCGAGGTTGTCGGCGTGGTGGTCGTGCGACAGCAGGACGACGTCGATCGGCCCGATGTCGGCTGCGTCGACGGCCGGCCCGTCGAGCTTGGTGAGGATCACGGGCGAGCTGGAGCTCTCGTACCGGCCCGGTGGGTCGAACGTCGGGTCGGTCAGGATCCGCAGGCCGCCGTAGGTGATGAGCGCGGTCGGGCCACCGACGAGCGTCAGCGTGGGCACGCCGGACGCGCTGCTCACGACGTGCGGGCGACTTCCTTCACGGCATAGACCTCGAGCACGTCGCCCTCCTTGAGATCGTTGAAGTTCTCGAGGGTGAGGCCGCACTCGAAGCCCTGCGCGACCTCGCGGGCGTCGTCCTGGAACCGCTTCAGCGTGTCGATCCGGCCGTCGAAGACGATCGTGCCGTCGCGGACGACCCTGACCTGGGCGCCGCGCTGGATCACGCCCTGCGTGACCATGCAGCCGGCGATCGTCCCGATCCGTGACGCGCGGAAGATCTGGCGTACCTCGGCCTCGCCGAGCACCTCCTCGACCTGCTCGGGAGCGAGCATGCCGAGCAGGGCCTGCTGGATGTCCTCGGTCAGCTTGTAAATCACGCGGTAGGTGCGGATATCGACGCCCTCGCGCTCGGCCAGCGCCTTCGCCTCGGCGTTCGGCCGCACGTTGAACCCGACGACGATCGCGTTGGACGCCGCAGCCAGCATGATGTCCGAGGCGACGATGCCGCCGACGCCCGAGTGGATCACGCGAACCGAGACCTCGGCGTGCTGGATCTTGGCGATCTCGTCGACGGCGGCCTCGACCGACCCCTGGACGTCGGCCTTGATGATGAGCGCCAGCTCCTGGATACCGCCCTCCTGCATGTGCGAGAAGAGGTCCTCCAGGCTGAGCGACGACGTGCGCTTCGCGAGCTGTTCCGCACGCACGCGCTGGGCGCGCTGCTGCGCCGTCTGGCGCGCGACGCGCTCGTTGTCGACGACGCGAGCCAGCTCGCCGGCGGGCGGCGGACGGTCGAAGCCCAGGATCTCGACGGGGACTCCCGGGCCGGCCTCGCGCACCCGCTTGCTGTTGTGGTCGTTCAGCGCCTTGACCTTGCCCCAGGCATCACCGGCGACGATGGCGTCACCGACCCGGAGCGTGCCGCGCTGCACGAGCATCGTCGCGACAGGCCCGCGGCCCACGTCGAGGCGTGACTCGATGATGACGCCCGAGGCCTCGGCGTCGGGGTTTGCCTTGAGCTCGAGCACGTCGGCCTGGAGCAGGATCGACTTCAGGAGCCCGTCCAGGTTCTGCTTGGCCTTGGCGGAGACGTCCTCGAAGATCGTCTCGCCGCCCCACTCCTCGGGCTGGAGCCCGTGGGTCACGAGCTCGTTTCGCACGCGGTCGGGGCTCGCGTCGGGGCGGTCGATCTTGTTGACGGCGACGACGATCGGCACCTGCGCCGCCTTGGCGTGGTCGATCGCCTCGACGGTCTGCGGCATGACGCCGTCGTCGGCGGCCACGACGAGCACGGCGACGTCGGTGACCTTGGCGCCGCGGGCGCGCATGGCGGTGAAGGCCTCGTGGCCCGGCGTGTCAAGGAACGTGACCTTGCGGCCGTCGGGCACGTCGACCTGGTAGGCGCCGATGTGCTGGGTGATGCCGCCGGCCTCGGTGTCGACGACCGCCGACTCGCGGATGGCGTCGAGAAGCGTGGTCTTGCCGTGGTCGACGTGGCCCATGATGGTCACGACAGGCGGCCGGGACTGGAGCGAGTCCGGCTCGTCCTCGAAGGTGACCTCCTCGGCCTCCTCGTCGGCGGCGTGGCGGATCTCGATCTCGCGCTCGAGCTCGCCGCCGATCAGCTCGACCGCCTCGTCGCTCAGCGACTGCGTGATCTGCACCATCTCGTTTGCCGCCATCAGGAGCGTGATGATCTTGGCCGGCGAGACGCCGAGCTTCTCGGCGAGATCCTTGACGGTGATGCCGGACGGGACGCTGACGGGCCCGGTCGGAACCTCGGGCTCGCGGCGCTGCTCCTGGCGCGGTGCGCCCCGCTCGCGGCGCTGACCGGGGCGGCGGCCCGCCTGCGCGTCGATCACGACACGGCGGCGGCCTTTCGGAGACGCCCCCCGCTGCGGGCGGGCGTGGCGGCCGGGCTGGCCCGGTCCAGACGGCGGCGCGGCGGCCTTCTCGCCGTAGACGCGGCGTGCCTCTTCGTCGTCGACGACGTCGGGC
>JBOHBE010000395.1:0-3590 GCA_050698235.1 Gaiellales bacterium | reverse complement strand
CCTGCCCAGACGGTCGACCAAGAGGTCAACACCAAGATCGTGGCGCTGCTGGACGCGTTCAAGAAGAAGACCGAGTACGCCACCGGGTACGCCCCTCCGGCCGCGCTCACCAGCCCGACGACAACGTCGTCCACCGGCGCAACCACGTAACATCGGCTGATGGCCACGCTGGTTGCTCTCGGGCCCGGCCATCCTGATCTGATCCCGCTTGCCTCCTGGCGCGTGATCGAGGCCGCCGGGCCGGTCTCCACCCCTGCCGATGAGCCCCTGCGCGAGTGGCTGGGCGGTAAGGGGATCGCGCTGGCGGATGACTCACCGGTGGTGGCGGCCTCAGGCCCGCGGCTGCGGCAGCTGTGGGCCGATCATCCGTGGGACGACACCGTTCCTGCGGGCGACGCGTTCGCAACGGTGCTCCTGTGCGACGCGCTGGTGGGGTTGCAGCAGCTGACCGTGCGCCTGCGCAGCGACTGTCCCTGGGACCGCGAGCAGACCGTGGCGACGATCGTGCCGCACACCATCGAGGAGGCCTACGAGACGGCGGAGGCGGCCGCCGACGGCCCCGGGCCGAAGCTGATCGACGAGCTGGGCGACCTGCTGTTTCAGAGCTTCTTTCTGGCGCTGCTGTGCGCCGAGGCCGGCGCCGGCGACTTGGCGGACGTCGCCGAGGGGATCACCGTCAAGCTGATCCGCCGGCACCCGCACGTGTTCGGCGAGCGAGAGGCCGCCACCGCCGGTGAGGTGCGCCGCAACTGGGAGCAGATCAAGCGCGACGACGAGGGTCGGGCCGGCGTCTTCCACGACGTCCCCGGTGTGCTCCCCGCCCTGCTCCATGCCCGCAAGGTGCAGCGGCGGGCGTCGGCCGTCGGCTTCGACTGGGACGCCTGGGACGGCGCATGGCCCGGGCTCGAGTCGGAGCTCGCCGAGCTTCGGGCGGCGCTCGACGCCGCGCCGCCGCCGCGCGCCGAGCACGAGCCCGACGCCGACGTGGTCGCCGAGACGGGCGACCTCCTCTTCGCCGCCGTCAACGTGGCGCGCCTCGCCAATGTCGATCCCGAGTTGGCGCTGCGGGCCGCCGCGGGGCGGTTCCGGTCACGGGTGGAGGAGGCGGAGAGGCTCGCCGCCGAGGCAGGGGAGATGTGGACGGAGCTCGACCTCGACGCGCAGGACGCGTGGTACCGGCGGGCGAAGGAGGCGCTACACCGGGCGTAGGGCGCGCGCGATACGGACGGCGCTCTTCTCGGTAACCGCGGCGCCCGAGAGCAGGATCGTCTCCGTCAGTCAGGCTGCAACAGGTGTCACGACGACCGCGGCGGTCAGCTCGGCGAGCAGATCGGCCAGGCGGTCCCGCATGTCGGCATCGAGCAGGCGTCCCTCCTCGTCGACATGCTCCTCCGCGTGCGGAACCGCGAGGCCCGACTCGAGGACGCGGGCTCCCATCAGGCCGAGCACCTTGCGCAGGTCGGCCTGGGCCCACATCGCGCCGTACGTCGACGTGCTGGCTCCGATCACCGCGGTCGGCTTGCCCAGAAACGGGCTGTCGGCGCGCGGCCGCGAGACCCAGTCCAGGGCGTTCTTGAGCTGGCCGGGGATCGACCCGTTGTACTCAGGCGTCGCGATCAGCACGGCGTCGGCCGCCTCGATTCGCTGGCGCAGCTCGTGCACCTCGGCGGGCTGGCGGTGCTCCAACTCCTGGGTGAACGGTGGGATCGTCGCCAGGCTTTCGTATCGGACGAACTCGACGCCCGGCCCGCCCAGCTCCTGCGCCGCGCGCAGGAGCCGGGTGTTGAGCGAGTCGCGCCGCAGGCTGCCGGACAGCGCGAGGACGCGCACGTCAGGCCTCCTTCACGGCCGAGAAGCCGGCCGTCAGGCGGACGAGGTCTCCGAGCAGGAGCCCGCCCGTCGGAATCGGGGTGTTCCAGCTGACGCCGAAGTCGTTCCGGTCGATCTCGCCCTCGAGCTCGAGCCCGAGGCGCTCGTTGCCCCATGGGTCGGTCCCCGCACCGGTGACGGTGGCGGCCAGCTCGACCTCATGCGTGACGCCGCGGATCGTGAGATCGCCGACGACCTTGCCCGGCTCGAACCGGGCCGAGACGAACGTGATCTCGGGGTAGCGCTCGGCGTCGAAGAAGTCGGGCGACTGGAGGTGCCCGTCGCGGGCCTCGTCGCGCGTATCGACGCTCGCGACCCGGATCGCGCCGGAGACGCGGGGCTCGTCGCCGCCGTCGATCACGGCGTCGTAGTCTGCGAAGCTCCCGCGGATGGTGGCGATGCCCATGTGCCGGACAGAGAACTCGACCCTCGAATGGGCGGGGTCGATCTTCCACGTCCCGGCGGGGATCGTGGTGGTCAGTGTTTCGATGGCGCTCATTGTGGATCTCCTCCCGATGCGATATACTTGAGCTATCAACAATCTTAGCAGGGGAACATTGAGTAGTCAAGTATTGAGCGATCAAGCACTGTCGGCGTGGGTGGGGCTCTTGCGAGGCCACGCCGCGCTGACCCGCGCGCTGAACGCAGACCTGGTCGCCGACCACGGGTTGACGCTGAACGACTACGAGGTGCTGCTGCGGCTCTCCCACGCGCCCGACCGGCAGATGCGGCGCGTCGACCTGGCCGAGCAGGTGCTGCTCACCGCGTCGGGCATCACCCGCCTGCTCGACGGGCTCCAGACGTCGGGGTACGTCGACAAGGCGGCGTGCCCGAGCGACGCGCGAGTGACCTACGCCGTCCTGACCGAGGACGGCCTCGACAAGCTGCGATCCGCGGCCGACGTCCACGTGGCCGGGATCCGGGCGAAGTTCGCCGAGCGCTACAGCGACGACGAGCTGGCGGTGCTCGCGGAGCTCCTGGAACGCCTCGACGGCAGCGAGCCGGAAGAACCGGCCTGCACGCCCGACGGCTAGATCGGCCCGCCGGCCGGTTTCGGCCATCCGCCAGGCGAAAGCGCCGATATCATCCCGCCCCGTGAGCGCGATCGACTCGCTGCACGGCCACGAGATCCTCGATTCGCGGGGAAACCCCACCGTCGAGGTCGAGGCCGTCCTCCACTCTGGTGTGCGCGGCCGGGCGGCCGTCCCGTCGGGCGCGTCGACCGGGGCCCACGAGGCGGTCGAGTTGCGCGACGGCGACAAGGGCCGCTACGGCGGGAAGGGCGTCCTCTCGGCGGTCGGCCACGTCAACACCACGATCGCCGCCGCGCTCGCGGGGATGGATGCGGCCGACCAGCGCGGGGTGGACGCCGCGCTCGTCGAACTCGACGGCTCCGACAACAAGGGCAACCTGGGCGCGAACGCGATCCTGGGCGCCTCGCTTGCGGTCGCCCGCGCGGCGGCCGCCGAGGCCGGCCTTCCGCTGTATCGCTACGTCGGCGGCGCCGACGCGCACGTCCTGCCGGTGCCCATGATGAACGTCATCAACGGCGGCGTCCACGCCCAGAACTCGATCGACCTCCAGGAGTTCATGGTCATGCCGGTGGGCGCAGAGACGTTCGCCGAGGCGCTGCGCATCGGCGCCGAGACGTTCCACGCGCTGAAGGCGCTTCTGCACGGGCGTGGCCTGGTGACCGCGGTCGGCGACGAGGGCGGGTTCGC
>JBOHBE010000394.1:0-7910 GCA_050698235.1 Gaiellales bacterium | reverse complement strand
GGACTAAACGGTGATGGGAATCTCGCTCATAGCTCGGGCGGCGCCGGTCGCGGCGGTTGTCGCGCTCGCCGCCTGCGGTCAGGGGGCCACGGGCCGGCCGTCGTCGGGTGCGCCGGCCTCGTACGGGACGCCCGTCGTGTCACTCGTGACACGCGGCGCGGGCGCCACCCGGGTCGTCGGCGGCACGCCCGCGATGCGCGCCCGGGCGCGCTCGATCCTCGACGGCATGGGCGACGTCGCGATCACCGCCGTGCGGTTTCGGCACGCGAACGGAGCCATGTGGCTCTCGACCACCGTGGCGGGGGCCGGCAGCCCGTTCGCCGACGGGCTTCGGTCCCAGCTCGCCGCGGACGGACCCCTGTGGGAGGCGTCGGTGTTCAACAGCGCGTATCGGGCCAGCCAGCCGGCGGGCCAGCCCGCCGTCCACGGGACGTCGGAGGCGTTCTCGATCGCCGGGCGGGTGCACCGGTTCTCGAGCGAGTCCGGGCCCGCGGATCCCTACCGCGGCCCGGCCGAGCCGGACTCCGCCGTGCGCAGCGTGATCGCACAGGCGGCGGCCCGCGGGCGGTTCAGGGTCGTCTCGATCTCGCTGATGCACCCCAACCGGCAGGCGGCGACGGTCGTCGTGCGCGCCGACCGGCGGGCGTCGTTCGCACGCGGATACCGAGCCTTCCTCACCGCCCTGAGCCGCCTTACCGGGCGGCTGGACGGGCTCCAGTCGCAGGTCGTCGACCGGTGCGGCTACCCGGTCGCCATCGCATCGGCCGGCGACTGGATCAGCCCGCGCTGGCTCTGCCCGAATCCCTTCGTCCCGGGGATCCAGATGTCCCGGGCGATGTGCCGCAAGCTTCCGCGCGGCTTCCCAGCCTGTGGCTAGTACTGGTTGAAGAAGCCGCGCTCCATGAGGAGCGCCTTGTCCTCGGCAGAGACCGAGATGGAGTGCGGGGTCAGCAGGAAGACGCGGTCGGCGACCCGCTGCATGCTGCCGTCGAGGGCGTAGGTGAGCCCGCTCGAGAAGTCGACGAGGCGCTTGGCCAGGTCGGCGTCGGCGCCCTGGAAGTTGATGATGACGGGCACGTCGGCCTTGAGCTTGTCGGCGACGGTCTGGGCGTCGTTGAAGCTCTTCGGCACCACGAGCGACACCTGCTGCGCGGCCCGGTGCCCGTTGGTCTGGGGGGCGCCGTCGGGCGGCCGTCGCCGGGCCGAGACGGCGGCACGGGGCTCGTCGTCGGAGAAGATGTCCTCGTAGTCTCCTCCTCCGCCCCCGCCCCGTCCGCGACGCGGCTTCAGACGGCGGACGTTGGGGCGCTCGCTGTACGTCCGCTCGAGGTCCTCGTTGGCGGCGGCGCCGTCGTCGTCGTACTCCTCGTCCCAGTCGTCCTCGCGCACGCCGAAGTACACGAGCGTGGAGTGCCACAGGTCGCGCATCGGCATGGAAAGACAGTCTAGCCCCGGTAAAGGACGGTGCCGACACGCACGATCGTGGCTCCCTCGGCAGCAGCCACGCCGTAGTCCTGGCTCGTGCCCATGCTCAGATGCGAGAAGTCGTGCCGTCCCTGCCATTCGGGCCGAAGGCGATCGCGCAGATCCCGGAGTGCCGAGAACCACGGACGGGCCTCCTCGGGGTCGCCCGCAAGCGGCGGCATCGTCATGAGCCCGCACAGCCGCACATGGACGAGCGGTGCGACCTCGTCGAGGAACGCGGACACCTCACCGACGGGTACGCCCGACTTCGTGTCCTCGCCCGCGACGTTCACCTGGAGCAGGCAGTCGACCGGCGCATCCGCCCGGGCCTCGATCTGCTGGCACGCGCTCATCGAGTCCAGGGCGTGGATCAGCCGCACCCGGCCGATCAGGTCGCGCACCTTGCGGCTCTGGACGTGGCCGATGAAGTCCCAGGTGAACGCGTCACCGAACCGCTCCTGCTTGGAGAGGAGCGCGTCGGTGCGGTTCTCGCCGACGAGCGTGACCCCGCCCTCCCGGAGCGCGTCCAGGTCGTCGGCGTCGACGTACTTCGTCGCGGCCAGGATCTCGACTCCCGGGCCGACCTCCGCACGCACGCGGGCGAGGTTCTCCGCGACGACTGCTGGATCAACCACGGAGCACCCCCACGACGCCCTGCCGGCCCGTGGTCCCGTGGTCGCGCCGGTGCGAAAAGTACCGCTCGGGCCCGCAGATGCTGCACTCGCCGGCCACTTCGATGTCGGCGACTCCCGCGCTCTCGAGCGCGCGCCGCGCGGCCAGCCACAGGTCGGCCTTCCCGTCGCGAACGACGTCGTCGCCGAACCGCTCCCGGAGCACGCCGGCGACGTCGTCTCCCACCTCGTAGCAGCACGGCCCGGCGCCCGGACCGACGGCGGCCGTTGCCCGGCCGCCGACCGCCTCGACGCCGCGCTCGACGATCCCGGCCACCAGGCCCCGCCAGCCGGCGTGCAGGACGGCCAGCCGGCCGCCGTCGGCGCGGGCGACGGCGACAGGAAGGCAGTCCGCCGTCAGGAGCACGAGCGGCCGCGCCGGGAGGCCCGTCACGAGGCCATCGGATTTCGGGAACGCCTCGACGCCGGGCTCCAGGAACCTTCCGGACGAGGGCTCGTCGCCCACCTCGCGCACCTCGGCTCCGTGCACCTGCCAGGCCATCGTCGCGGCGGCGCCGTCGCCGCCGGCGGTCGCCACCACCCGGCGGCGGTTCTCGGCGACGTTGGCGGCCTGGTCGGCCGTGAGCGCGCCCAGGTTGAGCGAGCGGTACGGCCCCTCGGACACCCCGCCGTTCCGTGACGTGAACCCCACCCCGACCCCGGCGGGCGCCGACGTCCACCGCAGGAGAGGCACGGCGCCTTCGTCCCAGGCGAGCCCGGTCACGGGCCGATCCCCCCGACGAGCTCGCGAGCCGCGGCGAGCTCGGCCGCGCGGGTCTCGAGCTCGCCGTTCCGCTTCCGGCGCAGGAGCTCCCGGAGCACCTCTCCCACGCGCGGCGACTCGGGAAGGCCCAGCTCATCGCGCAGGACGCCGCCGTCGATCGAGAGCTGCACGCCTCGCAGGTGATCGAGGTAGGTGGTCGCGGCGGAGCTCCCCGCGCCCGCGGCGAGGAGCGCGGCCTCCACCGGGCGCGCCGCGAAGACCTCGGCGACGGCGGCGGGACCGGCGTCGTCCGCCGGCACCGGAACGCCGATTGCGCCGCGCAGCGTCGCGGCGTCGCGCTTGCGCAGCACGAGCCGATGTGCGAGCACCGGCAGGTCGGCGTCGGGGAGGCCGCGGGCGAGGACGACGAGCGCACACCGCCAGGCCGGGGTACGCGCGGAGTAGCGCTGCCGGAGGAGCTCGACGCGCTCGAGGAGCGCCTGCGTCTGGGGATCGCAGTCGAGCCCCGGCCAGACCGCGCGACAGGCTCCGAGCGCTCCGAGGCGGCCAACCGCGGCCGGTGCGGTGGTCTCGCTCAGAAGTGCCAGGAGCTCGGCGCGTACGCGCGAGCCGGAGAGATGGCCAACGAGCCCCTCCCTCAATGCCGCCCGCGCCAGCCCGTCCGTCTCCGGGTCAAGCTCGAAGCCCAGGCGGGCGGCGTAGCGCACGGCCCGAAAGACACGGGTCGGGTCGTCGCGAAACGACGCTTGGTGGAGGACGCGGATCACGCGGCGCTCGAGGTCGCCCCGCCCACCCGCTGGGTCGAGCAGGCTGTCGCCGTTCCCGAGCCGGAGCGCCATGGAGTTCACTGTGAAGTCGCGCCGCAGCAGATCGGCCTCGATGCCGGCGGGCTCGACGACGGGCAGCGATCCGGGCCGCGCATAGCTCTCGGACCGTGTGCGAGCGATGTCGACGCGCATGTCCTCCCAGCGCACCGTCGAGGTGCCGAACGCAGCATGCACGGTCACCCGAGCGGGGCTGCCCAGCCGGCGGGCGAGCCTGCGGGCGACCGGGGCTGCGTCGCCGTCCACCGCGAGGTCGACGTCCGTGATCCCGGGATCCCCCCGAAGGAGGTCGCGGATCGCTCCACCGACCAGATAGAGTGCGAGGCCGGAGGCAGCGTCGAGCGCGGCGTCGAGCATGTCCGCCACGCGCGCGGGAACAGGGACAGCGGCATGACGGTGGGGCATGGCAGCATGATACGGATGGGGCCTTCCGGAGCCGCTCCGATGGCTGCTCGCCGGATCCGCGCCGTCCATCTGGCGTGCCTCGGCGTGATCCTCGCCGCGACGGCGTGCGGCTCGAGCGGATCGTCCGGCTACGACAACGGCGTCCGCGACCGGTTCGTGGCCGCGTGCACCAAGGCGTCGTCGGGTCGCTCGGCGGCGTGCTCCGCCGCCTACGAGTGCATCCGCGGCCGCCTGCCGTTCTCGGACTTCAAGGATGCCGACGATGCCGTGGCTGCCGGGAAGCCCGTCGATCCGGCGACGGCGCAGGTGCTGGTTCAGTGCGCCGCCCAGAGCGCGACGGGCTGACCCGAGAGGATCAGTCCGCCCGGGCCGCGGGAGCCGAGTCGGCGGCCACCGACCCGCGGACCTCGCCGGAGCGGGCGTGGTCCACGAACCCCTCAGCGCGTGCCAGCGCGGCCAGCGGCGCCGCGAGCGCAGCCGAGGCCTCGGCCGATAACTCGACCACCTCCTGGGTGCGCAGGAACGCCGCAGGCGAGAGGCCCGACGAGAAGCGGCTGTGCCCACCCGTCGGCAGGATGTGGTTGGAGCCCGCGATGTAGTCGCCGTAGGCCGTCCCGCTGTGGGGCCCGACGAAGATCGCGCCGGCGTGGTGGATCGCCTCGAGCGCCTGCTCGGGGTCGACGACCATCAGCTGGAGGTGCTCGGGGGCATAGGCGTTCACGAACGCGAGCGCCGTTTCGAGGGTGTCGGACTGGAGCACCACGACGCCGCTCTCGGCGGGGAGCAGCGGCTCGATCGCCCCGAGGACGTCGGGATCGGGCGACACGAGCACCGACTGCGACCCGGGGCCGTGCTCCACCTGCGCGAGCAGGTCGAGGGCGGCCGCCTCGGGCGGCGCCGAAGCGTCGGCGACGACGACCAGCTCCGTCGGGCCGGCCAGCGACTCGATCCCGACCTCACCGAAGAGACGCCGCTTCCCCTCCTCGACGTAGGCGTTCCCCGGGCCGACGACCATGTCAACGGCCGGGATGGATGCCGTGCCGAGGGCGAAGGCCGCCACCGCCTGGGCACCGCCGACTGCGTAGACCTCCTCGACGCCCAGGAGCGCGCACACGGCCAGCGCCCCCGCGTGCGGGAGCCCGGACGGGCCGGGAGGCGAGCAGGCGGCGATCTCGGGCACGCCCGCGACCTGGGCCGGGACGATCGCCATCACGGCGCTCGACGGGTAGGCGGCGAGCCCGCCCGGGACGTAGACGCCGACCCGCCGCACGGGCACCTGCCGGGTCGACACGACCTGCCCGTGGCGCAGCGTCACCCGGGTCGGCCGCGGCATCTTGTCGTCGGCCACCGTTCGGAGGTTCTCGGCGAGGAGCTCCAGGGCGGCGCGCACGTCGGGGTCGAGGTCGGCGAGCGCCTCGCGCAGCCGGCTGGGAGCGACCCGCGACCGCTCGACGTCGACGCCGTCCAGGCGCAGCGTCAGCCGGCGGACCGCCTCGTCACCGCCGTCCCTGACCATGTCGACGATGTCGGCGACGGTCGAGCGCACGTCCTCGCGCAGCTCCTTGGACGGCCGCAGCCCCCGGACGAGCTCGCCGACCTCCGCCGCCGCGACGCGTCTGCGCTCCCTCACGCCGCGAAGCGTATCGTTCCGGACAGGTTTCTAGGCGGGGACGCGCTCGATGTTGGCGCCGAGCTCGCGCAGCCGGGCGTCGATGCGCTCATAGCCGCGGTCGATCTCGCCCACGTTTCCGATCCGGCTCTCGCCCTCGGCGGCGAGCGCGGCGATCAGCATCGCCATGCCGGCGCGGATGTCGGGGCTCGCCATCCGCTCGCCGTAGAGCTTCGCCGGGCCGGTCACCACGGCCCGGTGGGGGTCGCACAGGATGATCCGGGCGCCCATCGAGACCAGCTTGTCGGTGAAGAACAGGCGGTTCTCGAACATCTTCTCGAAGATCAGGACCGTGCCGGCGGCCTGCGTCGCGACCGCGACGGCGATCGACGTCAGGTCGGCCGGGAACATCGGCCACGGTCCGTCCTCGATCTTGGGGATCTGGGCGTGCACGTCGTCGACGATCCGGAGCGACTGCTGGGCGGGCACGCGCACCGCGTCGCCCTCGACCTCCACCTCGACGCCGAGGCGCTGGAAGGTGTGCCTGATCGAGCGCAGGTGCTCGACGGCGGCGTCCTCGATCAGGACCTCGCCGCCTGTCACGGCCGCGAGGCCGATGAACGACGCCACCTCGATGTGGTCGGCGCCGACCCGGTGCGAGGCGCCGTGCAGGCTCTCAACGCCGTGCACAGTGAGCACGTTGGAGCCGATGCCCTCGATCGTCGCGCCCATCGAGCACAGCAGGTTGCAGAGATCCTGGACGTGCGGCTCACACGCGGCGTTCCGGATGATCGTCGTGCCGCGGGCGAGGACAGCCGCCATGACGGCGTTCTCGGTGCCCGTCACCGACGCCTCGTCGAGATAGATGTCGGCTCCGCGGAGGCCGGAGGGCGCCGACAGCCGGTACTCGCGGTCGGCCGCGACATCGGCCCCGAGGCCGGCGAACGCCATCAGATGGGTGTCGACGCGGCGGCGGCCGATGACGTCGCCACCCGGCGGCGGGATGTCGGCCGTGCCGAACCGGGCCAGGAGCGGCCCGGCGAAGAGGATCGACGCCCGGATCCGCGAGCACAGCTCGGCGTCGAGGCGCGTCTTTCGGATGTCGGCGGCCCACACACGCAGGCGGTTGGGGCCGAGCCACTCGACCTCGGCGCCGATGTCCGTTAGCAGGTCGATCATGGCCTCGACGTCGCGGATGCGCGGGACGTTGTCGAGCGTGACGGGGTCGGCGGTGAGTACGCACGCCGCGAGGATCGGCAGCGCGGCGTTCTTGTTTCCGGCTGGGCGGACGGTGCCCGAGAGCGGCACCCCACCGTGGATGAGGAAGGTCTCGATGGTGGTGTCCCGTGTCGCGACTGCCATGGCCTGAGGGTAGCCGGATTCGCCGTCGGGGCAAGAGGTTCCTGCCTCCCCGCGCGTCGCGGCCGGCACGGTAGTGTGCGCGGCCATGCCCGATCTGGTGCACGATCGCGACGCGGCGTGGGCCCTTCTCACCGAGTGGACGAAGGGCGAGGCGCTCCTGCGGCACTGCCTCGCGGTCGAGGCGTCGGTGCGGGCCTACGCCTGTGAGTGGGGCGAGGACGAGGAGGCCTGGGGGAACGTGGCGCTCCTGCACGACTTCGACTACGAGCGCCATCCGACGCTCGACCAGCACCCGCAGGACGGCGCGCCCGTGCTGCGCGAGGCGGGCTACCCGGAGTGGTTCGTGCGGGCCATCCAGTCGCACGGGAGCCACACCGGCGTCACGCGCGAGTCGCGCCTCGAGCACACGCTCTTCGCATGCGACGAGGTGTCGGGGTTCGTGCACGCGTGCGGGCTCGTGCGGCCCGACGGGATCGCGACCCTCGAGCCGCGCTCGGTGCGAAAGAAGCTGAAGCAGCCGAGCTTCGCCCGCGGCGTGAACCGCGACGAGGTCGTAGAGGGCGCAGCAGAGATCGGCGTCGACCTCGACGAGCACATCGCGTTCGTGATCGCGGCGCTCCGGCCGATCTCGGCCGAGCTCGGCCTGCGCAGCTGAGCCACCGCGAACCCGTGGGGCCTGGCCCCGGTGGTTGGGCGTGAAACACCTGTACCGGGTACAGGTGTTTCAGTCGGCGGAGCGGATCGCCTCGAGGCCGTCCAGCAGGGCGTCGAGGTCGCCGTCGCTCGTCCACGCGCCGACGGACAGCCGCAGGTAGGGCGTCCCGGGGATATACCGCAAGAGCACCGAGCGC
>JBOHBE010000393.1:0-2529 GCA_050698235.1 Gaiellales bacterium | reverse complement strand
CTCCGTGATCGGCCTGACCAGCGCCGTCAAGGCCGTCTGAGCGCAACCGCGGGGGATTGCGCTACGAGCTGCTCGACATGCTGAACCGGCCGCCCATCTCATACGCGCCGTAGGCGGCGATGAGGGAGCCGAGCAGCGAGGCCCAGATGCCGATGGCGGTGTCGCTGTGGTGGTCGAGGAACTTCAGCACGACCATGAGCGCCGTGAACGCAGAGACCGCGAGGATCGCCATCGGGAGCGGAAACGGGAGATCCGGCGGGTTTGGGATGAACAGCAGGACAACGCCCGCCAGCATCACGACCGAGCCCAGGACGGCGAGCTTGCCGATCGAGCCCGTGTCCCAGGCGCCGACGCTGGCGCTGACCGAGAACGCGTTGCCGAGCCCGACGTCGACGGACGCGCTGAACGAGTACCAGTCGAGAAAGAGCGTCCCGATCAGCGTGACGATCGTCCCACCCGTCACGATCCACGTGCTGCGCGCGATCCTGGACATATCCATTCGTGCGTTCTCCTTGCCTGATGAATTATGAAGACGGCGGGGGATTCGCCGCCTCCGGCCGGATTCCTGTCACTAGAGCCGTTCGACGAGCGCCGTCACGAGCGATGTCCGCTCCTCGAGCGACTCGAGCGACACCCGCTCGTCGACCGCGTGAGCGCCCGAGCCGGTGGGCCCGAGCCCGTCGATGACAGGCGTACCGACGGACGCCGCGAAGTTGCCGTCGGAGCCGCCGGGTGACGCGTTCTCGGAGAGCTCGATCCCGAGCCCGGCCGCGATCTCGATGGCCCGTCCGGCGAGCGCGGCTCCGGCCTCGGACTGCACCATCGGCGGCCGCGTCACCGCGCCGCTGACCTCAATCGTCGCGCCCTCGACCCGCGGCTCGAGCCCGTAGATCGCCGCCTCGAGCCGGGCCTGCGCCTGGGCCGTCCACGCGCGGGCGTCGATCCGGGCCCACGCCTCGGCGGCCACGACGTTGTCGCCCGTCCCGCCCCCCACCTGCCCGACATTCGTCCGGATGCCTGCGGGCTCGTCGGCCAGCGCGTGGACGGCGGCGACCTGATGCGCCAGCTCCTCGATGGCCGACACGCCCGCCCGCCAGCCGTTGCCCGCGTGGGCGGCGCGCCCGTGGATGCGAAGCTGGTAGCGGGCGAGGCCCGAGCGCGACGTCGTGATGGTGCCGTCACGGACCGGCGGCTCGAGGACGAGGACGGCGCGCGCCTCGCGCGCCAGCTCCTCGACGATCGGTCGGCCCGAGGGGCTCCCGATCTCCTCGTCGGCGGTGATGAGGACGCAGACGGGCCCGGCCGGCGAGCCGGCCCGGCGGACGGCCTCGATGGCCGTGACGATCCCGGCCTTCATGTCGAGCGCCCCGGGGCCGTACGCGTAGCCGCCCTCGACCCGGAACGGCATCTGCATCAGCGTGCCCGTCGGCCACACCGTGTCCATGTGGGCCGCGACGACGAGCGGCGGCCCGCCGTCCCCCATCCGCGACACCAGATGGCTGCCGCGAAACTCGACGCGCCCGCCAAGCGACTCGAGCTCGGCGGCGATGAAGAGGCCGATGTGCGACATGCGCTCGGCGTCCGACGTGGGGCTCTCGAGCTCGACAAGCCTCTGGAGCAGCTCGAGGGCGGTCATGCGCCGAGTGTATCCGTGCTACTCGCTGCGCAGCGCGACAAGCTCCGCGAGCTCGTCGTCGCCCAGGTCGGACAGCGCCGACTCGACCCCGCGGTCGACGATCCGCGTGGCCAGGTCGCGCTTGGCTGCGATCAGCTCGTCGATCCGCTCCTCGATCGTCCCGGCGCACACCATCTTGTGCACCTGGACGACCCGGGTCTGGCCGATCCGGTGCGCGCGGTCTGAGGCCTGGTCCTCGACGGCCGGGTTCCACCAGCGGTCGAAGTGGAAGACGTGGTTCGCTGCCGTCAGGTTGAGGCCGAGCCCACCGGCGCGAAGCGACATGACGAGCACCCGCGGGTCGCCGCCCGGCTCCTGAAACCGGTCGACGATCTGCTCGCGGGCCGTCCGCGGCGTCGACCCGTCGAGGTAGAGCCGCTCGACCTGGAGCTCGTGCTCGATGTGCCCCGCCAGAAGCCCGCCCATGACCGCGTACTGCGTGAAGACGAGCGCCGAGTCGCCCTCGGCGAGCGCCTCCGAGAGCATCTCGGTGAGGCGGTCGAGCTTGCCCGACCGGCCGGTCAGCGCGCCCGGCTTCCCCATCGCGTGGAGCGGGTGGTTGCACACCTGCTTCAGCCGGGTGATGAGGGCGAGCACGTGGCCGCGCCGCTCGATCCCGGCGGCGCCGCGGACATCGGCCATCATCGCGTCGATCGTCGCCTGGTAGAGCGCGGCCTGCTCGACGGTGAGCGTGCAGAACTCGGTCGAGTCCTGCCGGGGCGGCAGGTCCGGCAGTACGTCGGGGTCGACCTTCCGCCGGCGCAGCAGGAACGGCTGGGTCATCCGGACGAGCGCCTCCTCGGCGTCGGGCTCGGCCCGGCGCTCGATCGGCGTCGCGATGAGCCGGCGAAAGC
>JBOHBE010000392.1:0-11928 GCA_050698235.1 Gaiellales bacterium | reverse complement strand
CGCCACTCCAGCTCCGCCTCATACGTGAAGATCCGCGCCTCGAGCGTCATCCAGTGCCTCCGAGAGTGTGACGGAAGACTCCCACAACAGGGGGTCGTCCAGTCATACCCCTCCGGCCGATCCTGATATCGAAAGGGGGTCTCCCATGCACCAGTACGGGGCTCTTGCGGGCCCTGAGAGCGGCCAGACCATGGCCGAATACGCGATCACGCTTGGCGTGGTCACCCTGGCCGTCGTGGCCACGCTCGGCGTTCTTACAGCGGGCGTCACCGCCACGATGAGCTCAGTCATCGCGCTCATCTAACGCGCATCTCCTCCTAGCACGGACGTCACCCTCTCGGGGGTGACGTCGTGCCATGGTCCGGCATGCCACGCGCTGTCGTCGTATCGCTCGCGCCGGAGGCTCTCGACGAGCTCGAGCTCGCGGGGCGACGGCGGCTCGCCCGCGGCGGCACTGCCGGCGAAGGCCTCGACGACGGCCTCCTCGGCCGCGGCCATGCCGACACCGACGTTCGCGACGTGGTCCGGGCGACTCGCTGCCGGCCGGGGCCGCCCGTCCAGGCTGCCTCCGCGCGCGCCGGCGAGGCAGGCCACCAGCGCGTCGAGGTCGGCGTCGACCAGCAGCGTGCCGTGGACGAGCGTCGCGCGCCGGCCGCGGTGGGCCGCGATGCCGGTCACCTTCCGGCCGCCGACGCGCACGGTGCGCTCGTCGACCGCCGCCTCGACGCCGAGCGCTCGGCACGCGGAGGCGATCCCGTTGAGAAGCGGGGCGTACAGGTCGGGCACGCCGAGCGCCGCGTCGGGATGGCCCGCCGGGACGGCGCGGCCGACGCACAGGGTGCCGGGGTCGAGGTGGACGGCCCCACCCCCGGTGAACCGCCGCCACACGCCGACACCCCGCTCCGCGCAGGCGACCGGGTCGACCTCCCAGTCGGCGCGCTGGAAGCGGCCGATGACGACCGCCGGCCGCGTGTGCCAGAGGATCAGGACCGGGTTCTCGGGCTCCGCGCGCACGACCGCCTCGTCGAGAGCAAGCGCGTCGGCCGGCTCGCGGCGCCCGGCCGCAACGACCCGCATCGGGGCCGTCAACGCACCCGCACGCCGGCACGCGCGAGCCGGGTGGCCGCCGAGGCCGGCGCCGACGCGTCCAGCGCGATCTCAGCCGGCAGCCCGGCACGGGCCGCGTCGAGCCGCCGGCGAAGCTCCGCCGGATCGCCCAGCCGCTCGAGCTCGGCCCGTGCCTCGGCGACCCGCCCCGCCGCCGCGGATCCCTCGTGGGCGGTGTCGCGGGCTGCCTCGGTCGCAAGTCCGGCCAGCTCGAGCGCTTCACGGCGGGCGGCCTCGGGCCTGGCGTCGTCGCCGCCCGGCGGGATCTCGACGTCGAACGGCGACGCCTCGAGGGCCTCGGCCATCGCCTCGCGCTCGCGGTCGATCAGCTCCCGCTGGCGGCGCGTCGCGAGGCGGGCGGACTCCACTCGCAGGCGCGCGGCCTCGACGTCCTCGGCGCACGGGCCGGGGTCGGCGCCGGCCGCCTCGGCGACCTGCTCCAGCTCGACGGCGCGCTGCCATGCGGTGACGAGCGGCCCCTGGTCGACCCACTCGCGCTCGAGCTCGCGCGCGATCGGCTCGAGGGCGGCGCCGGCCCGCGTCAGCGCCTCGCCGATGCGGGGAGCCGCGGACACGACGTCCTGGTCGCGCGCCACCTCGCCGACGAGCGTCTCGGCCCGGTGCATGCGCCGCTCGAGGCTCTCGACCTCGTCCGCGAGCGCGAGCAGCCGCTCGAGCTCAGCCGGCTTCATCGGGGAGCGGTCGCAGCCGCAGCCGCGGCCACGCGGTCGGCCGGCGCTCGAAGAGCGCCCCGAGGCGCGGCCCCAGCGCGACGCCCGCGGCGTCGAGGAAGCAGTACCCGCCGGGGATGCCGCTGGGCGGGTTGCCGATGCTGAGCATGCCGGTCGGGTCGTGGTGCGCCCATGCCCAGGCCCCCACCCCCGTCCCGATCAGCTCCAGGTAGCTCGTCACGAGGAACGCGCCGGCGTAGACCAGCGGCCGGCTGCCGCGCAGCGTGAACCAGAGCAGGAACAGGAACATGATGGCGCCGAACATATCCTCGCGCGGCGACAGGAAGACGCCCCACGCGGCCCAGGCGCCGCACACGACGAGGGTGAAGACGATGAACGGCCGGCGCAGGACTATCGCCATCTGCGAGCAGCCGATCGAGAGCGCCGCGAGGTAGACGAGCCCGTGCCCGGGCGGGACGTAGCTCGGCACGTTGTGGAGCCGATAGGTGTAGTAGCCGAGGAACGGCGAGGCCGTGTACTCGACGCAGGTGGCGACGAGGATGACGCCAAGGACCTGAATCCGCACCAGCCGTCTCTCCTTTCGGAGAAGCGCGACGAGGAGCGTCCACGTCAGCACCCCGACCAGCCGCTGGCGCCAGATTCCGGCGCCCGAGTCGGTGCCCGCTCCGAGCGCGATCCAGACGAAGACGATCGCCGCGACGGTCAGCTCGCGCCGCGAGCCGCGGGCCGCGTCTGCGATCTGGGCGCGGGTCGGCACGGCCGCACTGTACCCGTCGAGCTGCGACTCGATAGGAGTGTGTGGCATGCGGCCGTCCTTCGTCCAGCGTTGGCGATGGGTTCGGTGGTCTCGCCACTTGGCGCTGCCAGCCGGCGCCAAGGGCGGACCCAATGGCATCGCAGTTGGCGCTGCAGGGCAGTGCCAACTGCTCCTCGCCGACACGCGCGCTCGAGCACCCTGGGAGGCCAGACGGTGCGTCGATCCGTGCTTCACTGGATTGGCACTTGGCGGTGCCCGCCGGCGCCAACTGGACTCAATTGGCGCTGGCTGCCGGCGCCAACTGGCGTATGCACCCCTACCGGCTCGCCAGCCCGCCCGCCGTCTCGCCGCCGTCGACGGTGATCGCCGCCCCGGTGATGTACGCCGCGTCGTCGGAGGCCAGAAACGCATAGACGGCGGCGATCTCGTCCGGATGGGCGTGGCGCCCGATCGGGATCTTGGCATCGACCTGGGCCAGCATCTCGGCCGTGTACTCGGCCTTCTGCATCGGCGTCAGCACGTAGCCCGGGCAGACGGCGTTCACCCGCACGGTCGGCGCCCATTCGAGCGCGAGCGTCCGCGTCAGCTCGATCACCCCGGCCTTGGACGCGTTGTAGTCGGCGTAGAAGGGATGCCCGACGTAGCCGTTCGTCGAGGCCGTGTTCAGGATCACGCCGCCGCCCGCGTCGAGCATCGCCCGCCCCGCCGCCTGGGCGACGTTGAAGACCCCCAGCAGGTTGGTGTCGAGCACACGCCGCCAGCGACGCTCGTCGATCTCGAGAGCCGGGCCGCGCTCGCTCACGCCCGCGTTCGACACGACGACGTCGACCGGCCCGAGATCGGCGAACGCCGCCCGCACGGCCGCGCCGTCGGACACGTCCACGCCGACGCCGGCGTCGCCCGGCTCGAGGTCGAAGACGGTGACCAGCGACCCCTCGGCGCGGAACCGCTCGACCGTCGCCGCTCCGATCCCTCGGGCGCCGCCGGTGACGACGACGCGCTTTCCTTCCAGGCCGCGCATCGCGGCGAACGCTACCGGAGCGATCTAGAGTGCGCGGGATGTCAGACGTGCAGATCGACGTGACGGCTCTCGAGGTGCAGCGTGCACTCGCACGCTCGTTCCACGGCGACACCGATCCGGGCTCGCACGCGTGGCAGGGGAGCGTCGGCGTCGGCGACGCCCACGTTATCGTCGACGTCGAGCCTCGCGCCGGCGGCGGCTCGGTCGTCCACGCTCGCGCCCGTTCGATCGAGTGCGACGCAGAGCCCGCGCGGCTCGCGCGGGTGCTCGCGAGCGAGAACGCCGAGCTGGTGCTGGGGCGCTTCGCCGTCGAGGGCGAGGCGGTCGACGTCGAGCACGCCATCCTGGCGGGCACGACGATGGACGCCGTCGAGGTGCAGGCGTCGGTGTGGGCGGTCGGGTGGGCGGCGGCATCGTTCGGCCCGCGCCTCCGAGCCCTCGTCACCGAAGCCGTCCCCGTCCCCCCTCCGCCGCAGACGCCGGCCGCTCGCCTGCGCGATGCCGAGGCCCACGTCGAGCTGACGACCCGCCGCGTGCGACAGCACCTTGACGCGCGCTACGGCGGCTTCGAGCACCATCCCGACTGGGGCTTCCACGGGGCGTTCGGCAGCGCCCGCGTCTTCGTCGAGGTGCTGGCCGTCCTCGACGACTCGACCGCGGTGCGAGTCTCCTCGCCGGTCCTCTCGCAGATCGCGATGTCGGATGCGCTGGCCCTTCGGCTGCTCGCCCTCGCAGCTGAGCAGCCGTTTGGCGCCTTCGCGCACGTCGCGGCGCGCGACGAGGTGTGGCTCCAGCACGGGATCCTGGGCGACGACCTCGACGCCGTCGAGCTCGAGACCGCGATCGACACGGTGGCCGCGATCGCCGACGGCTGCGACGACGCGCTCGCGGCCGAATTCGGAGGTTTGCGCTACGCCGATCTCGGGTAGCGGCGCCGGATGAGTCGTTCTGGGATGCTTGCGCCAGTCATGCCTGCCTCGTCGCGCGCCAACTGGACGTTCCTCACCAACCACGCGGCCGTGCTCGTCTGCATCGACCGGAACCCCGGAACGCGGATCGACGACGTCGCAAGCGAGGTCGGCATCTCGCGTCGCGCCGCCCAGATGATCGTGAGCGATCTCGCCGAGGCGGGGTACATCGAGCGGACACGCGTCGGCCGCCGGAACCAGTACCGGGTCCGCGACGACATGCCCCTCCGGCGCAAACCGTTTCAGAAGAGCGACGTGCGCGCGCTTCTCACCCTTCTGAGGTAGCCGTACATTTCACCCTAAAGTCGTAGCGAATCGCCGCCGATATTTGCACCACTGTCCTCTGTCGGTGCAATCCGGCAGGTGTGTCATCAAGGAGGCGATTCGGTGATCGAGTTCTTCAACCGGCTTCGTGACGAGAGCGGCCAGACCATGGCGGAGTACGCCGTCGTCCTGGGCGTCATCACCATTGCGGTGGTCGTCACTCTGGGTCTGCTCTCGACCGCGATCCAGAGCACGCTCAACAACGTCATCGCGTCTCTCTAGAGACGTGGTCGCAGCGGCCGGCGCGAGGGAAACCTCGGGCCGGCCGCGGCGTTTAACGGCTTAGCTCAACCGGCCATCGGAAAGCCGCCCGGGAACGTCCCGAGCGCCTGGACGGTCAGGCCCACGCCGAGCACCGTGATCACGGCCGCGCTGAACATCGGCGCCGCCTGAACGACTCTCCCGCTCGACGGCACACGGTCGACGAACCGGCGTGCGTACACCACGAGCAGCCCGACGCTCGTGAGCGTCGCGGCCAGTCCGATGCTGAACGCCACCACCAACAGGAGCCCGAAGGCGACGCGGTGCACGGCGATGGCGCCGAGCATCACGACGAGCGCCGACGGGCACGGGAGGATGCCGCCCGAGACGCCGAGCGCCAGCATGCTGCGCACGGTGATGCCTCCGCCGTCCGCCCCCGGAGGGGCGTGGGTGTGTCCGCCCGGCCCGTCATGGTGGTGATGCTCGTGGTCGTGGTCGTGGTCGTGGTCGTGCTCATGTGAATGGTCGTGGTCGTGCTCGTGATGATGGTGGTGCGAGGCCGCCCGCAGCCTGCGCGCCCGGCGCACGAGGATGGAGCCGCCCATCGCCACGACGACCAGCCCCGAGATGACCGAGAGCCACGGGTAGAGCGTCTCGGGAAGGATGTAGTGCGAGAGATACAGCGTCACGATCCCGAGCACGAAGATCGACGCGGTATGTGTAACTGTCACCGTCATACCGAGGAATGCTGCGTGACGGGCCGTGCCGCGTGAGCCGACGAGATATGCCGCGACGATCGACTTGCCATGGCCCGGGGAGAGCGCGTGCACGGCGCCCCAGAACATCGCGATCGCGATCGCGAGGAGCACGAAGCCGATCCCCAGATGGCGGTGCGTCACGAGGTCGGTGAACGCTCCGCCCGAGACGCCGACGCTCTCGCCACCGCTCCCGCCGGGTGCCGCGACCGAGACGCTCGAGCCTCTCCCGTACCGGTAGCCGAAGGTCGCGCTCCTGATGTCGAGCGGCGTCGAGAGCATCCCCGAGGGGTAATGCCGGAGCATCTCCGAGACGTCATGGGTCGAGGCGGTCGACTGGGTGAGGACGGCTCCTGGCGCGGCGCGCATTATGACCTCCTTCCATCCCACGCGGTTTCCGAACGTGTCGTCCGAGAACGTCGCCGTGAACGGCCCGCCGCCGGAAATCCGGGCGCTGAGCGGAACGGCCACACGCAGGCAGTGCAGGCCGCCCTGCCCCACCCTGAGCGTCGCGGTGACGCGGCCGGAGTCGGGGACGAGCGGGACGTCGGTGCCGTTCACCGTCAGGTGCAGCTTGTTCGCGAACATCGGCACGTGGGCCTCCGCCCACGCCCGGGCGGCGGCTGCGGTCGGCTGGCCGCCGAGCTCCTGGAACGTCGGGATCTCGGCCTCGTCGAGCACGAACGTGACCCGCACCGAGCCCTTGTCGAGCTGCACCAGGCTGTAGCGGTTGACCGTGAAGTTGCCGAGCGGGTGGGCCTGCGCAACCGCCGGCGCCGCCGCGAAGGCGACGACGCCGGCGAGCACGGCCGCGAGGCGGCGGATCATCGCCCGAGCTCCCGGAGGAGCCGGCGGGCGTCGGGCGCGTAGAGGAGCGAGAAGCGCGGGTTCAGGCGCAGCGCGGCCGTCAGGTCGCGGATCGCCGGCCGAGCCATGCCCAGCGATGCCTCGATCGCGCCGCGGTGGTACAGGACGCTCGAGTCGCGCGTGCCGAGGCGGAGCGCCCGATTCGAGGCGGCGAGCGCCGCGCGAGCGTCTCCCGCCTTGAAGAGCGTCCATGCGAGCGCGTCCTCGACCGTGACGCTCGGCTGGATACGAGCGACGGCACGGATGCGATCGAGCGCAGCGGTCACGTCTCCGCTGTGGTCGTCGTCGAAGAGCGCAAGCTCGACGTCGACGTTGACGCCGTTGGCGGCATAGAGCTGCTCCTCCGCGCGCACGAGCGAGTACTGGCGACGAGCCGCCGCGGGCCGGCCGGCGGTGCGGTACACGTCGCCCAGCGCGATCACATAGGCCGGGAGCGGGTATCGCTGGACGACCGACGTGTAGCCGGCGATCGCCCTCTTGTAGTCCCCGCGCGCCGCCGCGAGCTTGGCCTGGGCGGCACGGGCGTGAACGAAGCCGGGATACGTATGGAGCGCGCTCCGATAACTCCGGGCGGCCTCGGCATAGCGCCCGTGGTTGAAGTCGAGGTTTCCGAGATACAGATAGGCCCAGGCGGTGTTCTCGCCCGAGGGCGCGCCGGACTGGGTGGCCTGCACCAGCGCCTTCCGCGCGGCGGCCGTGCGGCCGTGCAGCTCGAGGTAGTACGACGCGCGGGAGTACGACGCCAGGTCCGGGCGCTGCCGCAGGAGCCGCTGGAGCGCGGTGCGGGCCGCCGGGTAGCGACCGAGCTCAACGTTCGCGTCGACCACGACGCCCATGGCGTACGGGCTGGACGGGTCGATCGCAAGCGCACGCCGGCCGAGCGCGAGCCCACCGGCGAAGTCGTGACGCGAGAGCGCCAGGGAGCCGCGGCCGGCGAGAGCGGTGAAATCGTTGGGCGCCAGCACCAGCGCATGGGCGAAGAGCGCGTCGGCGCGGGTGTACCACGTCGGGTCGCCGTCCTCGCGCGCCATCTGGAGCTCGGCGAGCGCCAGGTTGTCGACCGCCTGCGCCGAATGCGGCCTGGCCGCCGCCTCGGCCCGGTAGCGGGCGACGAGCTGCGGCGTCGTCAGGGTGCGGGGGGCCGCGTCGCCGAATGGGATCGCGACGGAGGAGGCCTGCGGCCGCGGTGTGCTCGAGCCGCCCCCGTGAAGCGCAACGGCTGCGGCGATCGCGGCCAGCACCGGGAGGGCGAGGAGGAGCGGTGAGATCTTGCGGTGTGCGATGAGCATGAGTGAGGGCCCGGTACCCCTGGGGCCCGGCGCGGGCCGGGCCCCAGGAGCGTTGGTGTCTACGGCGTCGGCACCTGGTGGATGCCGACCGTCCCGGACTGGGCTTCAGCCAGGTACGGGAACACCGTGTCGAACGACTCGTCGTTCCGCTGTACGCCGTCGGAGGCCGAGTTCGCAATGGCGGGAGTGTCTGTGGCACCCGCCAGGGCGCGAAGCTCGATGTCGGTGACGTCGTCCAGCGGCCGGCGGCCGTTGGGGAATCCGGCAGTGTCGCCGCCGAGGACGCCCAGCGGGCTCTCGTGCCCCATGGCCGTCGGGTCGATGCTGGTGTTCAGGCGCAGCATGTCGGCGTGGACGTTGCCGGTCTTGTTGAGGCCGGGCAGGCCGGTCTCGAGGATGGCCAGGATGTCGTTGCGCGGAGTGTGCGTGTCACCGAGCGCAGCGGCAAGCTGGGGGGCCTTGAAGAACGAGTCGAACTGGCCGTCGTTGTGCGGCTCGACGTGGTTCCAGTGGTCCTTCTGCCCCAGCGGGATCAGCACCTCGTTCACGAGCGGGTTGCCGAGGCGCTCGATCTGCACCCAGCTCCCATGGCCCGAGCCGGTGAGCTCGTTCGTGAAGGACTGCCGGTCGGTCTCGGCGTACATGCCGATGGTCGGGTGGCCCTTCTTCACGATGTGCGACTTCGGGACCTGAAGCGCGATGGCCTGGACGTTCATGCCACCGAGCGTGTCCTTCGCGACGCCCTTGGGCTTCACCTGAAGGCTGTCGCCGATGTCGCCGAGCCCGAGGAAGAACGGGTCGTCGGACTGGCCGGCCCACACCTTCCCGCCGTGTCCGGCGAGGGGCTTCACACCCAGCTTCACCAGCTGGGGGTAGTTGGGCATCGAAGCCGGGCCGACGTTGTTCGGCACCGTCTTCAGGTTCTTGGCCAGGTGCACCGTGCCGACCAGCTTGCCGTGCTTGCCGTAGTTCAGCCGGTCGACGGAGTAGGTCTGATAGACGTTCAGACCGGGGTCGGAGAGCGACGTGACCGGGTTCCCCGGGATGTTGTAAAGGAACGTGCCCTTGTTGCGCACGTGCGTCGTGAACACCACGCGATAGGAGATGTCGGCGCGAGCGTCGCCATTGTTGTCGATGTTGAACTGGTAGCGGACGTGCTGTCCGAACCCGTAGTAGTTGGGGGCGTCGCCGGGATTCTCGAGCGGGTTGGCCGTCATCACCAGGTTGAGCTTGCTCGGATCCTTTTGATCCACCCACATGAACGTGTCCGCGAGGTCAGCGACCGGATCGTTCGAGATCAGCGGCGCCTCGCGGTGGCTCGAGGCCGCGGCGGGCGATGCGGTCATTGCCGCTGCCGCCAGGCCGGTGAGCCCGAGGGTGACTACGCGCTTCAGCATCAGAGAGGTGCGTCCTTTCATTCGAAGGGGACAGAGAGGCCTCGTCGATGCCGGCTATTCGGCGGGTGCCCGAAATCGGTTCGGACGCCCGTCAGGGCTGCTATCGTCACCGCCGCATGAGCGCGGGCCGAGCGGCAATGTGGATCATCGCGTCGGGCATCGCCCTGGCCGGGGCGGTCGTCTTCGCGGTCAACGGTCTCGAAGGCATCCCCGGCGAGTGGGTCGGGGTCGCGGTCGGCGCGCTTCTCTGCGCGACGGCCTTCGGGCTCGGCTACGCCGAGTAGACGGCCTCCGCGACCAACTCGGCCGGATGGGCGATGCGCACGTCGCCGCGCCCGAGCCTCCTGAATGCCGCCGCCAGCTGCACCGCGCAGCCTGGGTTGGCGGTCGCAACGACATCGGGCTGGGCGGCCAGGATCGCGCGCGCCTTGCGCTCGCCGAGCTCGCGCGCCGCTTGCGGCTGGACGAGGTTGTAGATCCCGGCCGAGCCGCAGCACATCCCCGGGTCGTCGATCTCGGCCAGCTCGACCCCCGGGATGGCGCGGAGGATCGCGCGCGGCTGGGCGGCGACCCCCTGGGCGTGGTTCAGGTGGCAGGCGTCCTGGTAGACGACACGGGTCGGCGGGCGCGGCCTCCGCTCCGCCGTCGGGCCGAGCTCGGCCAGCACCTCGGTCACGTCGCGCACGCCGGCCGCGAACCGCCGCGCCTCCTCCGTCCCGAGCAGCTCGCCGTAGCCCTTCATCGCCGAGCCGCATCCGGCCGCGGTCACGACGACCCGGTCGTGGCCCGCGAACGCTGCGACCGTCGCGGTCGCCCGGCGCCGGGCCTCGGCCTCACGGCCGGCGTGGAGCGCGAGGGCGCCGCAGCATCCCTGCCCCCGGGGCACGACGACCTCGCAACCGTCCGCCGCCAGGGCCCGCGCGGCGGCGCGGTTCACCCGGCCGAAGAGCGCGCGCTGCACGCAGCCCTCGAGGAGCGCGGCGGTCATGCGCCGCTCGCCCCTCGCCGGCGTCGTGCGGTCGGGGGCCGCGCGGAGGTCGGCGGGCTTCACGCGGGGAGCCAGCGCGAACGGCCTGATGCCGAGCGCGAGCGGCCATGAGATCGCCCGCAGGAGGCGCGGCCGCGGCACGGTGGCGAAGATCGCGGCGTCGAGCGCCCGCTCCCACGCCCCGCGCGGCGCCCGCTCGCGCCGCTCGGCACGGGTCCGCTCGATCAGAAGGTCGTAGCGGACGCCGCTCGGGCACGCCGGCACGCACGCCATGCAGCCCAGGCAGCGGTCGAAGTGGCGGGCGGCGGTCGGCCCCCACTCGAGCTCGCCGGCCTCGAGCAGCCCCATCAGGTGGATGCGGCCGCGGGGCGAGTCGGACTCGTCACCCCAGAGCGCGTACGTCGGGCAGGCCGGCAGGCAGAAGCCACAGTGGACGCAGGTGTCGACCAGCTCACGGGTCGAGACGTCAGCCACCGAACGCCTCCACCACGCGCTGCTCGAGTGGCTGCAACATTGGGGTCTGACCCCGTTGTTGCACGTCGGCGTGGAGGGTGCCGCGCGCGAGGCGGCCGACGATGCGCGTCGCGCCGGATGCGCGCAGGTCGTCGATCGCGTCGAGGGCGTCGGCCGGGAGCGCTCGGTGGACGTCCAGGCCGGCGGCGGCCTCGCGGTGCTCGGCCCACAGCGCCTCGTCGTCGGCGACGATCTCGCCGCCGACCAGCGCCCGGGCCAGCTCGGCCAGCTCGGCGGCGGCCGGGCTCTCGAAGCGGACGAGCATGTGCCCGGGCGGCCAGGCGTACTCGACGCAGGCGGGCGCCAGCGCCTCGAGAACGATCGGATCGGCCGGCTCGGCGACGACAGTGCACGTCGCCGCGGGCAGGGGGTGCAGGCGGACGCACACGCGCACGATCTCGCCCAGGCGGCCTCTCGAACCGACCGCCAACCTCGGCAGGTCGTAGCCGGCGACGTTCTTGACCACCCGCCCGCCGCCGTGCACGACCGAGCCGTCGGGCAGCCGCAGGGCCACGCCCAGGAGGAGGTCTCGCGGCGGGCCGTAGCCGTGCGCGCGCGGTCCGGTGACCGCCGACGCGAACGCCTCGGCGACCGTCAGCCGCTCGGCGCCGGGCGGGTCGAGCGCCAGCATCTGCCCGCGCTCGCCGAGCGTTCGGCCGAGCTCGCCCAGCGTCACGGCGCCGTCGGTGACGGCCGTCAGGTCGCCCGGCTCGTGCTCGATCAGAAGCGTTCCGCCACCCCCTCGCGCTCGAGCGGGTGGCGCCGGTACGGGCCCGGAACCTCGCCGCAGAGCCTGGGCGTGGGCAGGAGCTTCCCCGGGTTACAGAGCCCGTCGGGATCGAAGGCCCGCCGCAGCCGGTCCATCGCCTGAAGGTCGCCCTCCGAGAACATCCACGGCATCGAGCACACCTTGTCGACGCCGATCCCGTGCTCGCCGGTCAGCGACCCGCCAGCCTCGACGCAGGCGTCGAGGATCTCGGCGGCCAGCCGCTCGGCCCGCTCGGCCTCGCCCTCGACGGCGGAGTCGTAGAGCACCAGCGGGTGCAGGT
>JBOHBE010000391.1:0-1579 GCA_050698235.1 Gaiellales bacterium | reverse complement strand
CGCCTGGCACGAGTGGGCCGAGCCGCACCTCGCGGCCCGGCGGCCGGCACGTGGCGTGGGCGAGCCGATCTCGGCGTCGCGCACGCCCGACGAGCTTGTCGAGTGCCAGCGCCACGAGGAGCTCCTGAACGTCGCGTTCGGGTCAGGCCCGGGCTGGCTCCTCGTCTGCCCCTACGACACGGCGACACTCGAGCCCGCGGTGATCGCGGAGTGCCGCTGCAGCCATCCGGTCGTCTTCGAGGGCGGCGCAGCGCACGAGAGCAGTGAGTACCGGGGGGTCGACGCGATCGTCGAGCCCTTCACACCGCCGCTACCCGAGCCGGACGGGACACCCGACGAGCTGGCGTTCGACCTCTCGCAGCTCTGTGACGTGCGCCGCCGGGTCGCCCGCGCCGCGGCGCGGGCGGGCCTCGACGCCGACCGCTCGGACGACCTCGTCGTGGCGGTGCACGAGGTCGCCGCGAACAGCGTCCGGCACGGCGGCGGGCGGGGCGTCCTGCGGACATGGCGCGGCGACCGCTGCTTGACGTGCGAGGTGCGCGATCCGGGCTACATCGCCGAACCGCTCGTCGGGCGGCTCCGCCCATCGGCGGCGGTCGAAGGGGGCCACGGCATATGGCTCGCCAACCAGCTGTGCGACCTCGTCCAGGTCCGCTCCTCTACAGCCGGGACGACGGTGCGGCTCAGCGTCCGGATCGTCTGAGGCCAGCCGCCGCGCGCGGCCTCACGTGGGCGACAGCGCGAGCATGACGACGTCGTCGAGCATCGGGCCGCCGTTCGCATCGCGTGCGACGCCAAGGATCGCGTCGAGGTCGGAGCGGTCGAGCGGCGGCTCGTGAGATTCCATGCCGGCGAGGAGCCGCTCGTGACCGAACGGGCGTGGGCCTCCGGGCGCCGATCGTCCTTCGATCAAGCCGTCGGTGTAGACGAGAAGCGACCACGCACACGCCGGCAGCTCGATCGGGACCACTTGCCAACGCGAGGCCGTGTCGACACCGATCGGCGGGCCGGCGCGCACGGCGACCTCGCGCGCCCGCCCCTGGGCGAGGAGCACCGGCGGTGGGTGGCCTCCCAAGACCACCTGCGCGGTCGACATCCCCTTCTCGATCATGACCAGGCAGACTGTTGCGAACTGCACCTGGTCGAAGGCGACGCGCTCTGCGGTGAGGATCGCGTTCATCGACCGCATCGTCTCGGGGAGGCCCACTCCGGCGAGCGCCAGGCCGCGCCAGGCGGCGCGGAGACGGGTGGCCGCCGCGGCTGACGCCGGCCCGTGGCCGGCGACGTCGCCGACGAGAGCCGATATGGCGCCGCCCGGGACGTCGAGGACGCCGAAGAAGTCGGCCGCGAGCACCTGCGCGCCCTCGGCCGGGACGTAACGGCTGGCGATGTGGACGCTTCCCACGGTGGGCATGCCGGGCAGAGCGACGAGCGACGCCCGCAGCTCGTCGAGGAGCTCGCGGCGGAGCCGGTCTCCGCGCCGCACCCGCTCGCCGACGATCCCGGCACCGATGGCTGCCGGGATCCACACGAGCGGCTCCCCGATCGGGTTCTCGTCGAGGATGCCCACACCGAGCGC
>JBOHBE010000390.1:0-3818 GCA_050698235.1 Gaiellales bacterium | reverse complement strand
ACCAGGTGCCGCCGCAGGTCGACGATGTGGTCGATGTGCTCGATCGAGACCGGGCACACCTCCACGCACGCCCCGCACGTCACGCAGTCCCACACGACGTCGTCGGTCACCGCGTTCGGAACGAGCGGCGTCGCCTCGCCGCTCCCTGCCGACACCGCCGGCCCCTCGGCGAAGAGCTGGTCGCGCAGGCCCATGATGAGGAGCTTGGGCGAGAGCGCCTTGCCGGTGGCCCACGCCGGGCAGGCGTCCTGGCAACGGCCGCACTCCGTGCACGAAAAGGTGTCGATCACCTGCTTCCAGGTCATGTCGGCGACCGTGCCCGAGCCCAGCCGCATGTCCTCCTCGGGCCCCTCCTCGTCGAACCGCAGCGGCTCGAGCCGGCCTCGGGCGCGGGTGCGGCCGAAGAAGACGTTCACCGCCGCGGTGGCGATGTGGAGATGCTTCGAGTGCGGCAGGTAGGCCAGAAACCCGACGATCAGGAGCACGTGCGCCCAGACGAGGACGCGCTCGGCGTCCTCTGTCCGCGGCCCGCCCCCGAACAGGTTCGACAGCGCGTTCGAGACCGGCGACCAGTTCGCCGGCCACTCGTTCAGGCCGAGCGCGATCCGCGAGGCGTGCCACAGGAGGAGAGTCGTCACGATCCCGGCGATGAGCGTCAGGATCAGGTCGGCCTCGCCGATGTGGCTGCCCTCGAACCGGGCCGGACGCTGCACCTTGCGGATGATGAAGGCCGTCACGACGCCGGCGAACACCATCACCGCGAAGATGTCGACGAGGAGCGCGAACCACCCCTGGTGCCCGAGCCACGGGATCGTGTCGTCCTTCGCGACGACCGCGATCACGGCCATCACGATGGTCGGGAACAGGACGAGGAAGCCCCAGAAGATGAACGCGTGCATCAGGCCCGGGACGAGCCGCTGGAGCAGCTTGCGCTGGCCCAGCGTGATCACGACCTCGTTTCGCACGCGGGCCGGAAGCTCGCCCGAGCGGTCGCTGGGCCGCCCCATCTTGACGAGCCGCACAAGGACGAGTGCGCGGCGCGTAAACAGCCCTCCGCCGACGGCCAGGACGCCGAGCAGGACGAGGAGGGCGACCGGGTCTATCCGCCCCTCGCCTTCCGGATCTCGGCGACGATCGCCGGGACGACCTCGTGCAGGTCGCCGATGACGGCGTAGTCGGCGTTCGCGATCATCGGCGCATCGGGGTCGGTGTTGATCGCCAGGATCCGCTTCGCGCCCTTGCAGCCGGCCATGTGCTGGGTCGCCCCGCTGATCCCGCAGGGGATGTAGATCTCGGGGGCGATCTTCGTGCCGGTCTGCCCGACCTGGTCGGTGTGCGGGCGCCAGCCGGCGATCGTCACGGCGCGCGAGCAGCCGACCGCTCCGCCGAGCAGCCCGGCCAGCTCCTCGATCCCGGCGAATCCCTCGCTCGACCCGGCACCGCGCCCGCCGCTCACGACCACCTTCGCGTCGGCGAGCGACACGCCGCCACCGGCGTCGGTCTGCGCGCGCTCGACGACGTGCGCCACGAGGTCGGCCTCGGCCAGGTCAGGGGCGAAGCTTTCGACCGCGGTCGTTGCCGGCGAGGCCGCGTCCTCGGCCTCGACGGCGTGCGCGGCGACCGTCAGGAGCTTGGTCGCGCCGTGCAGCCGCGCCTCCTCGAGGAGGCTCCCGCCCCAGCGAACGCGGGTGACCGCCGCGGCGTCGCCGGGAGCTGCCGCGACGCAGTTGGCGGCCAGCGGCAGGTCGGTGATGGCGGCGGCGTGGGCCATGGCCTCGGTCGCGCGCTCGCTCCCCGGCGCGACGACGGCCGCAGGGGCGAGCCGCGAGACGAGCCCCGCGATCACACGCCCCCACGCCTGCGGCGCGTACGCGGCGAGGCCGTCGTGCTCGGCGACGTGCGCCTTCGAGACTCCGAGGGCCTCGAGCCCGGCCGCGGCATCGGAGCTCCCGATCAGGATCGCCTCGAGCGGCTCCCCGGCCGCCTCGGCGTAGCCGCGCGCGAGCGTGGCGGCCTGGCGCGAGAGGTCGTCGACCGCGCCGCCGTCGTGCTCGACGAGGACGAGAACGGCCACTAGAGAACCCCGATCCGGTCGAGCAGCTCGACCACGGCCGGGGCGGCGTCGGACCCGCGGCCCAGCACCTCGGTCTGGGAGCCCTCGTCGACGGGCAAGACGAGGCGCACCTTCTCGACGCCCTGCGCACCTCGCTCCGGGGTCCGGGCGTCGAGCGGCTTCTTCTTCGCTCGCAGGCGCCCCGGCACCGACGGGTAGCGCGGCAGATTGAGCCCCTCTTTGACCGTGACGACTGCCGGGAGCGGCACTCGGTAGACGTCGCGGCCGCCCGCCACCTCCTGCTCGCAGCGCAGGCCTCCGTCCTCGAGCGCCACCGCCTTCACACCCGTGACGCATGGCCGGCCGAGGGCGTGCGCCACCCGAATCCCGACCTGGTAGTTGCCGGCGTCGGCCGACTCGTTGCCGAAGAAGACGATGTCGTACTCGGTGCCCGCCTCGCGCTCGGCGGCGATGACGTCGACGATCGCGCGGGCGGTCGCCTGCCCGTCGAACTCGTCGTCGGCGAGCAGGTGGACGGCGCGGTCGATCCCGAGCGCCATGCAGTCGCGGAGCTGCTCCTCGGCCTCGGCCGGGCCGAGCGTCAGCACCGTCGAGGAGCCGCCGTTGGCCTCGATCAGCCGCACCGCCTCCTCCACCCCGCACTCCTCGTGCGGGCTGATCGTGAACCCCAGGTGGCGGGTCTCGATCCCCTGCTCGTCGGCGGTGAGGACGATGCGGCCTCCGGTCATCGGGACGCGCTTCACGCAGCACAGGATGTTGAGCGGCACTAGCTTCGGATCCTGGTGTTCTCGGGGTCGAAGATCGGCGTCGGCCCGGCGATGGCGACCGTCACCGGGTAGCTCTCGCCGAGGTACTCGACGGCGAGCTCGGTGCCCACGACCGCCTGCTCGGGCGGCAGGTACGACATGAGCAGGTGCTTGCCCACCGACGGCCCGGCACCGGCGCTCGTCACGTACGACCGCCGCCCCTTCGCATCGGTCAGCGGCTCGCCGGCGCGGGTCTGGATCGGCTCGCGGCCCAGCATGTAGCGCTTCTCACCGCCGACAGACGTGTGGTCATCAACGGTGAGCGTGCAGAGCGTCGTGGCGGGCTCCTCCTCGCGGTGGCGCATGTGGGCGTCGCGGCCGACGAAGTCGTCGTCCTTCACCTTCGGCCCCGACATGCCCGCCTCGACCACGTTGTACTCGGTCTCGAGCTCGAACCCGTAGGCCCGGTAGCACTTCTCGAGCCGCCCGGTCGTGCCGTAGACCCCGATGCCGACGGGCGCGGCGCCGTGCGCGCGGCCGGCCTCCCAGAGGATGTCCCAGAGCTTCGCGCCCTGCTCCATGGGGACGTAGAGCTCCCAGCCCAGGTCGCCGACGTAGGAGATGCGCGACGCCAGCACGCGCAGCGAGTCGATCTCGATGTCGCGGCACGACGCGAACCGGAAGCCTTCGTGCGACACGTCATCCGACGTGACCGACCCGAGGATGTCGCGCGCGCGAGGGCCCCACAGGCCCAGCGTCGTCCAGCCGGTGGTGACGTCGGAGAGCTGCGCGCTGCCGTCGGCCGGGAGGTGGTCGCTGAACCACTTCTTGTCGGCCGCCCCGTGCGCGCCGCCCGTGACGACCCGGAAGAGCTCCTCGCCGAGACGCATGATCGTGAGGTCGGCCTTGAAGCCGCCGCCGGGCGAGAGGATCGGCGTGTAGACGACCCGTCCGACCGCCACGTCCATCTGCCGCACCGACACGCCCTGCACGGCGGC
>JBOHBE010000389.1:0-12859 GCA_050698235.1 Gaiellales bacterium | reverse complement strand
CTCGTGGGCACCGCGGCGGCCAACTTCTTCTACCTCACGATGACGCTCGAGTACTTCTTCGTCGTCGCGCTCCTGGCGGTCGCCGGCGCCGCGCTCTTCGCCCCGGTCCCCGTGCCGGCCCCGCGGGCGGCGTCCGTAGGATCCACGGCGTGACGCTCGCCCTCGAGATCGTCTTCTGGGCCAGCCTCAGCGCTCTCGCCTGGACTCACATCGGCTACCCGGCGGCGATCGCAGCGCTCGCCCGCCTGCGCCCGCGGCCGCCGCGACGCGCCCCGATCCTGCCGGTCGTCACGCTGATCGTGCCGGCGCACAACGAGGAGGACGTCATCGAGCGGAAGCTCGAGAACGTCCTGGCGCTCGACTACCCCTCGGACCAGCTCGAGATCGTGGTTGCATCCGACGACTCCGGCGACGCCACCCACGACATCGTCGCTCGCTTCGAGCCGCGCGGCGTCCGCCTGATCCGGTGCGAGCGCGGAGGCAAGGTCGCCGCCCAGGACCGCGCCGTGCGGGAGTCTGCGGGCGAGATCGTGGCGTTCGGCGATGCCAACGTCGAGTGGGACACGGACGCGCTCCGCGAGCTCGTGGAGCCGTTCGCCGACCCGGCGGTCGGGATGGCCTGCGGCCAGGTGCGGCTCGTGAACCCGTCGGGCGGCACGAACCAGGAGGGCGTCTACTGGCGCTACGAGATGTGGCTTCGGGCCAGCGAGTCGCTCGTCCATTCGATGACCGGGTCGAACGGCGCGATCTACGCGGTCCGGCGCGAGGCCTACCGCGAGGTCGACCCCCGGTTCGGGCACGACCTGAGCTTCCCGTACCTCATGGTGCAGAACGGCTACCGCGCCGTGTACGAGCCCCGGGCGCGGGCGACCGAGAACATGACCACCGACATCGAGGACGAGTTCCGGCGCAAGGTGCGGATGTTCGAGCACGCGTGGCTCATGCTCTTTCGCGGGCGGATGTTCCGCCTGCGCGTGGGGCCCGTGTACTGGGTCGAACTCGTCTCGCACCGGCTGCTTCGGTACTGGAGCGGCCCGCTCCACGTCGTGCTGCTGGCGTCGAGCGCGCTCCTTGCGAGCACCGGCACTGTGTACGCGGTCGCGCTGGGCGTCCAGCTCGCCGGCCTCGCCCTGGTCGGCATCTCGATCCTCGCCCGGGGCCGGATCCGGGCGCTTCGGATCCTCCACTACTACCTGCTCGTGACGCTCGCGACCGTGATCGCGCTCGGCGGCTACCTCCGCCGCGGCGTGCCGGCGACGTGGGACAAGGCCGCCGGGACAAGGCTGTGACGTTCTACGAGCGGCACGGCAAGCGCGCGGTCGACGTCGCGGGCGGGGCGGTGCTAGGGGTCGCGGGCGCTCCGTTCATGGCGGCTGCCGCGGCGCTCCTGTGGCGCTCGCAGGGCCGGCCGATCCTCTTCCACCAAACCCGAGTCGGCCGCAACGACCGCGAGTTCACGATCGTCAAGTTCCGAACGATGGTGCCCGGCGCGGCGACGCGAGGCGCCGGGATGTGGTTCGAGCCCGACGACCCGCGCGTGACCCCCATCGGCCGCTGGCTCCGGGCGACCTCGATCGACGAGCTGCCACAGGTCTGGAACGTCCTCAGGGGCGACATGTCGCTCGTCGGGCCACGCCCCAAGCCGCGCGAGATCGTCGACCGGTACCGGAGCCGCTACATCGAGACGCTGCGCGTGCGCCCGGGGCTCACCTGCCTCGCCGCGGTCGAGGGCCGAAACACCCTGCGGCGCTCGCAGATGATCGACGCCGACCGGCGCTACGCGAACAGGGTCACGCTCGCCTCCGACCTCGGCATCATCCTCCGCACCATCAGCGTCGTCCTCCTGCGGCGCGGCTACCACGCCGTGGACGAGAGCGAGGAGTACGTCGAGGACGTGCCCGCCGACACCGGCGAGGTGGCCGGCTGACGGGCTGGCTCGACGCGGCCGGCTACGAGGCGGCCTGGGAGGCCGCGGGCGACCGCGACCCCTACTTCCACCCCCGTTACCTCGACGCGGCGGCGGTGCTCGACGACGCGACGCCCGCCGCGTTCGCGCACGGAGGCGTCCTCCACGCGTTCCTGGTGCGGCCTCTGCCGGATGGTGCGTGCGACCTGACGACGCCCTACGGCTACGGCGGGCCGCAGGGAGCCGGGAGCGAATGGCGCGAGCCCTTCCGGGCCGCCTGTGCCGAGCGAAGCGTCGTGAGCGAGTTCGTCCGCTTCCACCCGCTGCGGGCAAACCACGAGGACGCCGACGACGTCGATCTGCGCCATGTCCAGGACACGGTGACGGTCGACGTGCAGCAGGACGACGACGGCCTGATGGCTCAGATGGCCTCGGCGGGCCGCACGGCGGTCCGCAAGGCGGCGAAGGCAGGAGTCGAGCCGCGTCCGGCCCGCGACATGGACCGGTTTCGCGACATGTACCTCGAGACGATGCGGCGAGTCGGGGCCGACGAGAGCTACCTCTTCCCGGAGGAGTTCTTCGCGCGGCTCGAGCGCCTGGGCGACGGCGTCGTCATGCTCGACGCGGGCTGCGCGACGGGCCTCTTCCTGTCCGGCGGCGGGGCGATGCACTACTTCCTCTCGGCCTCGACCGACGAGGGCCGGGCGCTCTCGGCGACGAACGCCGTCCTCTTCGCCGCGATGCGGCACGCCCGCGAGGCGGGGCTCGCAACACTCCATCTCGGCGGCGGGCTGGCCGACGGCGACAGCCTCCAGCGGTTCAAGCAGTCGATGGGGGCCGGACGGACGCCGTTCTTCGTGGGCTCGGCGATCCACGACGCGGACGCCTACGCCGAGCTCTGCGCGGCGGCCGGTGGTGCGGACGGCGACCGCTTCCCGGCCTACCGCTGAGGCCGCCGCAGCCGCCGCCGGATCACGTGCGGCACCTCCCGGCCGCGCTCCTGCCAGACGTGCAAGCGGGCGAAGTTCCAGAGCTTGATCGCCCAGTTGTGCGCGGCGTACGCCGCCGCCGGGACGGGCGGCGGCTCGCCGGCGTCGGGCACCTCGTAGCCGTGCCGGCGAAGCGCCTCGGACGCGCCGGCCGCGAACACGGCCTGCTGGGCGCTGGTCATCCCGGCCCTCCACTTCCCGACAGACCGCGTCCCGATACCGGCGAAGAGCTCGGTGAACCAGCCCTCCTGGCCCGACGCGAGCTTGCCGGCGGCCGAGACCTCGATGGCGAGCATCTCGGGCCGGTAGGCGATCTCGCAGAACGCGCACACCTGTCGCGCGACGGCGTCGGGCTCGGCCACGAGGTCCTCGTAGCGGATCGTGAGGATGTCGCCGTCGTACCGCGCATCGGCCGTGTCGCCCGCATCGACGGCCGCCCGCCACTGGCGCGCCGCGGCCCAGACGTTGCCGGGGCCGAAGGGCACTCGCAGCAGCGAGAGCGCGACGTCACGGCCGTCGCGGACGAGGTTCACGATCCGTGCCTCCGGGAACACGCGCTTCACCTGGTCGATCTCGCCGACGTAGTACGGGGTCTTGTCGGCCCACCGCGGCTTCCCGTGCAGCTCGGCATAGGCCAGAAACGGCGCCTCGAGCGCGGCCCGGTACGCCGCCGGGCCCGTTCGCCCCTCGCGCAGCGGCGGATCGCCCGCGAGGCCCCATTCGCGTACCTTCGGGTGGCGCCAGACCGTATATGCCAGCCGGTCGAACTCGGCGTCGGTGGCGAACGCGGCCCCCGCCTGCGCGGCGAAGTCGACGAGGATCATCGATTCGGTCGGGATCGCGACGTCAGGGCTTCCGTCCAGGATGAGGCGCAGCATCGTCGTCCCCGAGCGGTCGCATCCCACGATAAAGAACGGCGGCGGCGTCACGCCACGACCTCCCGGTAGACGGATTCGTGCAGGCCCGCGATCGCCTCCCACGAGAACGGGCCCGACGCGGCGCGCTCACTGGCCGCCTCGAGCGCCCGCCGGCCGGCCTCGTCCTCGAGCACTCCCGCGATCGCCGTCGCGAGGGCGGCGGAGTCCCCGGGCGGAACGAGGACGCCGACGCCGTGCTTGTCGTGTAGCTCGCGAAAGCTCCCGACGTCCGAGAGCACGAGGGCGCGGCCGAACGCGAGCGCGGCGAAGAGCACGCCCGAGCTGTCGATCCGCCTGTATGGCAGGACGACGACGTTCGCCCTGCGCAGGAGCGCCGCCAGCTCGGCGTCCGAGAGGTAGCGGTTCACGATCTCGACGCCCGGCCCCACGCTCCCGAGGGCGGCGAGATCCATCATCGCCCGGCCGGCGATGACGAGCGACGCGCCGGGGACGAGGTCACGGACGGCCGGCCAGGCCCGCACGAGGACGTCGGCGCCCTTGTACGGCCGGAGGATTCCGGGAAGGGCGGCCAGCGGCCCCGAGGCCTGGGCCGGCTCCGGGACGTCGGGCTCGTCGCGCAGGTACGCGAAGGCGCCGTGCGGGATCACCCGGACGCGGCCGGCGGGCACACCGCAGCGCTCGACGAGGGCCCGCCGCCCCCACTCGCTGTGGCAGATGACCCGCCTGAAGGACCGCGCCGTCGCGGCGACCGAGCGGCGGCGGGCCGCGCCGCCGACGTTCGGCAGCGGATCGTGTGCCGTGAAGACGACGGGCGTGCCCGACGCCGCCACGCGGTGGTAGAAGCGCCGGTCGACCGGCCGGACCACCGCCCACTGGACGTGCACGACGTCCGGCCGGTCGCGTCCGAAGGCCCGGTGCAGGCCGCGAAGCCCCGCGAGGTGCTCAGCCGCCTTCGCCGGCCCGCGCAGCCGGGCGCCGACGTGGAGCCGGTTCGACCGCCCGTAGAAGTGCTCGACCACCCGGTAGCCCTCGGGGGCGGGCGCGTCGCCGTGCACGAACGCCGCCGTCCACAACGTCACCCGGTGACCGCGGGCGGCGAGACTGCCGGCGAGCTCGTGGTCGTACGGACGCGAGTAGCCCGACGGATCGATCAGCGCAACGTGCAGGGACCGGGTGTCTGAGCCTGCGCTCAATGTCTGTCACTACACTACTCGCCCATGTCGTCGAGCCCCCCGTCGCCGCCCCGCGAGGTGCGAGTGACCGACTACGCGCGACGGGTCGCACGGCGTTGGTACATCGTCGTCGGGTCCGTCATCATCGCCGTCGGTCTCGTGTTTCTGCATGCCGTGAGCGGCTCGAGCAACCAGGCGACCGCGACGGCAAGCCTGTACCTCGGCCAGCCGCTCGCGTCGGGCGGCGGCGGCGTGATCACACAGACGCCGCAGTCCAACGGCGGGATCGCCGTCACGTTCGTCAAGTCGACCGGGACGCTGGCGGACGCGGCCCGGGCCGCGCACCTGACGACGGCGAAGCTCCGCGGCCATGTCAGCGTCCTCGCCAGCAGCCCGTCGGCCGGCGGCACGGCGGGCAGCGCCTCCAAGACGACCGGCGGGTCTCCGACGATCTCGATCACCGTCGAGGGGCCTTGGAGCCGGCAGCGGGTCCAGGCGGCGGCGCAGTCGCTCGCGACGAGCCTGATCGGATTCGAGAACCGCTACGCAGACATCAAGCGCAAGCAGTTGAACGTGCGCATCGCCGCCGAGCAGGCCGAGATGGAGCACCTCCAGGCGTCGATCGACCGCGCCAACGCCGCGCTCGAGGCGATCAACAGCTCGAACCTGTCGCCGGTCGACAAGGCGGCGGCCTCGGGATCGTGGGGCACGATCCTCGCCACCTCCACCCAGCAGCTCGGCGACGTCTCCACGCAGCTCCCGGCCGACCAGATCGCGCTCGCGGCCGTCGACTCGATCGAGTCGGCGCAGATGATCAACAACGCCCAGGGGCGGCAGGTGACGGCCATCAAGCGCAAGAGCTCGCTCGTCGTCGCAGCGTTCATCGGGTTCATCGTCGGTGTTGGGCTTGCATTGGCGTGGGACGCCGTTCGGACGCGGCGTCGCGGAGCACCCGCCTAGCATTCACCCATGGCCATGAGATCCTGCCCCGACTGGCCGGAGCTGCTCGACCGCGCTCCCGACCTGCATTTCAAGCACTACACGGCTGATGAGCTCCAGCTCCCGCACGACATCGTGCTGGCGCTGGGCGACGTCCGGCTGGCCAACCTCGAGGTGTGCGCCGACACCTCGCGCAACGTCTTCAACGCCGCGCACACCGATCCTCGCGTCGGCGATGCGCTGCGGGCGAGCTTCTGGACCGATCTGGACGATCTGGAGGAGGGCTGACCCTCCCGGTCCGGGGGAGTCAGGGGTCGCCGATTTGGGGGTGTGCGCCCCGGGTGCGCGGTGCCGATACCTCTCGTGAGTCCCAAGAAGCTCGACCGGGGGATGAGCGCGATGCGAAACCCACTCCACGCGTCAGACGACGCGGATCACAACCTGGCTGACGCCCAGGATCATCTGGCCGCCGCCGACGCCGCCGACATGCACCGCCTGTTGGCGTGGTACTACGGCTCCGACGAGCCCGACGGCCAGCATCTGCCCTATCCGCAGATCGAGGACAAAGCGGCCTGAAAAACACCGCGGGGGGAACCCATGGTTCCCCCACGAGCCCCCTCCTTCGCGCCAACGGAGCGCCTGGTGCGCTCCGGCGCTCGTGTCGCTACTCAAGAACGACGTTCGGGTCACCCCTTCGTGAGGCCGGACAGCGCCAGGTCGACCAGCTGGGCCGGGTCGCGCCGCACCCGCTCTGCGGCGGCGCCGGACTTGCGCTCGAGCACCAGGTCTGACGCTCGGGTGAGCGGCCGCAGGCGGCCCTCCGCGACGAGCCGCTCGTCGACGCCTCCCAGGCGGGCCGCAAGGGCGGTGTAGACAGGCGTCCCGAGCACGGCGGCCTCGCGGTTCATCGTGCCGCCCGCGCTCACGACCAGGTCGGCGCCGGCCACCAGGCTCGCGCCGTCGACCGCGTGCTCGGGCACCGTGACGGCCGGGAGTTGAAGGCGACGGAGGCGCTCGGCCTGCTCGGGCGTCCGCGGCAGGACGACCGCCCGGACGCCGTCGCGGCGGCCGATGTGCTCGAGCACCTCGTCGAAGAGCGGGTTCTCGAACCGGTGATAGAGGGCGACGTCGGCCGGCGGGCGGAGCACCACGCCGACGACCGTGCCGTCCAGCCCGAGCGCCGCGGGCACGGCTGGGTCGAGGACGACGTCCGCCAGCGAGTACTCCTCCTTGAGGCCCGGGTAGCGGACGAGCTTCGCCGACCGCGCGCCGAACCGCCGTAACCGGGCGGGCGGGATCGCATCGGGCACGAGCACACGCGACGCCAGACGGCAGTTGAGCGAGTGCTGGAGCGTCGCGTACTCGTAGTCGAACATCGTCGTGTTCGGGACGCGCAGGGCCGCGCACGCCATCGGCAGGTCGGTCGAGCCGTGGGCGAGGGCCGCGTCGAAGCGACCACGGCGGCCGAAGCGGACCATCGCGGCGACGCGGTCTCCCGCGGCCCGCGCCTTGCCGGCCCGCGACCGGCCTCCGTGGTGGCCGATCACGGTGTGGTCGATGCCGTGGAGCTCGAGCAGCTCGACCGTCTGCGCGAACGCCCGCGCGGTGACCGCGACCTCCCAGCCGCGCGCACGCATCCGCTCGATCATCGGGGCGAACACGACGACGTGCGGCGAGTTGGTGAGGTCGATCCAGACGCGCACGGCGCCCGGCTCAGGCTGCCGCCGGCGCCGCCGCCCGGACCGCCGCGACGACCTCGCGCTGCGAGGCCTCGTCGAGCGTCGGGAACATCGGCAGCGCGAGGCTCTCGCGCGCGGCCCGCTCGGTGTGAGGCAGGTCGCCCGGCTTGTAGCCGAGCGGGGCGAACACCGGCTGGAGGTGGAGCGGCTGGGTGTAATAGGGCACCGCGCCGATCCCGGCGTCGCGAAGGCGGGCGCCCAGTGCGTCGCGCTCGGCGCTGCGGACGACGTACAGGTGGTAGACGTGGCATGTGCAGCGCGCCTGCTGCGGCAGCTCGACAAGCTCGCCCAGCCCCAGCTCGGCGTACCGGGCTGCCGCGGCTCGCCGGGCGTCGTTCCAGCCGGGCACGTGAGGCAGGAGCACGCGCATGATCGCCGCCTGGATCTCGTCGAGCCGCGAGTTCATCCCGACGAGCTCGAACACGCGCTTGTCGCGCGAGCCGTGGAACCGCAGCATGCGGACGCGGTCGGCGACGTCACGGTCGCGCAGCAGCACCATCCCGGCGTCGCCCATGGCGGGCAGGTTCTTGCTGGGGAAGAACGAGAAGGTGGCCGCGTCGCCGAACGTCCCGACCGGCCGGCCGTCGCAGCGGGCGCCGTACGCCTGCGCCGCATCCTCGATCAGCGCAAGCCCGTGCCGGTCGGCGATCTCGCGCAGCGCGGGCAGGTCGGCCGGCTGGCCGCAGAGGTGCACGGCGACGATCGCCCTGGTGCGCTCGGTCACGGCCGCCTCGACCGCGGCCGGGTCGAGGTTGAACGTGGCCGGGTCGATGTCGGCGAACACGGGGCGGGCGCCGGCGCGGGCGATCGCCTCGGCCGTCGCGTAGAACGTGTGGGCGGGGCAGATGACCTCGTCCCCCGGGCCGACCAGGAGGCCCTCGAGCGCCAGGATCAGCGCATCGGTGCCGTTGGCGACGGCGACGGCCTGGCGGGCGCCGACCGCATCGGCCACCTCGTCCTCGAGCGCCTTCACGTTCGGGCCGAGGATGAAGCGGCCCGAGTCGATGACGTCACAGGCCGCGCGCTTCACGTCGTCGAGCAGGTGCTCGTACTGGCCGCGGATGTCCATCAGGGGGACGGGCATCGAAGCAGATTACTCAGCGGTGGAACGGCGCCGACGCAGTAGCCAGGCGCCCACGAGAGCGGCCGCGGCGGCGACGATGAGGTAGTCGAGATCGCCCAGCCGGTGGTGCCACGTCTCCCAATTGGCGCCGGCGGCGTTGCCGATCGCCACGAGCACGGTCGACCAGAGCAGGCAGCCCGCGAACGTCAGCACCGAGAACCGGACGAGCGGCATCCGCGCCACCCCGGCGGGAAGCGAGATGAACGTGCGCACGATGGGGACGAGCCTCGAGAAGAACACGACCGGCGTCCCGTATCGCTCAAACCAGCGGTGCGCCTGCTCGGCATGCCTGCGGTTTCGTTCGGTGCGGTAGAGCCAGGCGTCGACGCCGTACGCCCCGACCGCCCAGGCGATCCAGGAGCCGACCAGGTTGGCGAACGCGCCGACGACGACCGCGGCGACGAAGCTCATGTCGCCCTGCGAGACCAGATACCCGGCGTAGATCATCGTGACCTCGCTCGGCACCGGGATGCAGGCGCTCTCGAGCACCATGAGCAGGAAGACGGCCTCGAGGCCATGCGCGGCCACGAAGGTCTGGATCGAATGCGAGAGCGACCCCACGGCGGCGGAGCCTACCCGTCGTCAGGCGCGCCGACCGCCGCCAGGTACGCGCCGCAGAGCGCGCACACGACCGCCATCGCCGCGATCGACACGCGGTAGTCGACGACGGTCAGAATCGCGGCGCCCACCGCGATCGACGCGGTCTGCGGCGTCCCGATGAGCGTGTCGGCGGCCGAGTACACGCGGCCCTGAAGCTCGGCCGGCGTGCGCAGCTGGACGGCCGTGCCGAAACCGACCACCGCGAATGACAGTCCGGCGCCGGCGATGCCGATTCCGACGAGCACCGGCCCGACGGCGGGGATGAGGAAGAACGCGTCTCCGGCGCCGAAGAGCAGGATGCCGAGCGCCACCGTCCGGGCGTCGCCGATGCGGCGGATCACCGCCGACGCGGCGACCGCGCCGGCGATGGCGCCGACGCCCTGTCCGGCGCTCAACACGCCCAGGAAGGCGGGCGGCTTGTGGATGCCCTGCTGGAGCACGGCAAAGATCGCGGTCTCAGCGAAGCCGACCACGAGCAGCGCCGCTGCGACCGTCAGCACGATGCGACGCAGACCCGGCCGGTGGGCGATGTGCGCGATGCCGGCCACCAGCTGGGTGAGGATGTGGTGCTCGGGCGCGACCGGCCGCGACTCGCGCAGACCGAGGGCCGCCAGGCACACGGCGGAGGCGATGAACGTCGCCGCGTCGAGCGCCGCGACCGCCGGGCCGCCGACAGCCGCGAAGAGACCGGCGCCGATGAGCGGGGCGATCAGCCGCGAGCCCTCGCTGGCGGTCTGGAGCACCGCGTTGGCGTCGGCGAGGCGCTCCTGGGGCAGCATCTGGGTGAGAAGCGCCGACTGGGCGGACGTGAACAGGTATCCGGAGGCGCCGTACACGAAGGTGACGGCGTAGATGATCCAGATGTCGCCCTGGTCGTGGACGAACACCAGCGCCCCCAGCACCAGCGCGACCACCAGGTCGGCGGTGATCATCAGCGGCCGCTTCCGCACCCGATCGACGACGAGGCCGAAGGCGGGCGCGATCAACCCCGGGATGGCGAGGACGAAGAAGACGAGCCCGGCCTGCGTGTTCGACCCCGTCAGGGTCTTGACCCAGATCCCGAGCACCAGGTACATCGCCCGGTCGCCGAAGAGCGAGAGGCCCTGTCCGACGAGAAGCAGGCGCGCATCCCGATCGAGGAAGAGCTGACGCACGGGGCCTCAGTTGCCGGTGGCGGTGGGCCGCAGCGGGAACCCGACGGCGAGCACCTGGACGGGCGCCGAGCCCTCCGGCCGGTTCGCGGGGTCGACCCGCTCGATGTACGGGACCACGAGCTCGACGATCGCCCTCCCGAACGCCTCGAGCTCGTCCGGGGTCAGGTAGGTGAGCGCCTCGGACATGAACGCCGCCTTTCGCCACTTCGGCTCAGCGGTGGGTTGGCGGCTGAGCCAGTCGCGCAGCCGGTCGAGGTCGCGCTCGAGCACGACCGACGTCAGCGCCGACGCGGCGGCGCTCGTCTCGGCGTCGGGGCCGACCTCCTCCCAGCTGTGGCGGACGGACCGGACCCGCCAGGGGCGTGTCCGCCCGGGGCCGTGCGGCGCCTCCTCGAGGAAGCCGTACTTCCCGAGCTGGCGCAGGTGAAACGAGCAGTTGGCCGGCGACAGCCCGAGGGCGTCCGCGGCCGCCGTCGCGGTCAACTCGCCCTCCCGGGCGACGAGCTCCATGAGCTCGATGCGAGTCGGATGCGCGAGGGCGCGCATCACGAGAGGATCGGTCAGCCGGCGTTGCTCGAAAGACATATTTCGAAAGATATCTTTCGAGACCCACCGTGTCAACGACGAGCGGGCGGCGGGCGGCTGCTACCCCTCGGTCGCGACCAGCGTGGCGAGGTTTCGCAGCTGGTCGCCGAGGGCGCTCTTCATCGGGCCTGAGGCGATGGCGGACGCGAGCATCGGCAGCTCGACCTCGGCGGTGAGCGTGACCCGGCTGGCGTGCTCGCCCTCGGGCTCGATCTCGAAGATCGACGTACCCTTGCGCTTCCCGTCGACACGGGCCTCGACGAGCCGTCGCGGCGGATCGGCCTCGACGACGCGGACGGTCATCGGCTCGCGCACCCCGACCGTGACGAGCTCGCAGGCGATGTCGCCGTTCTCGAGCACCTCGGCGTTTCGGATCTCGTCGGGGAGCATCCGGATGTGCTTGTGCGGGTCGGCGATCCACTCCCACACGACCTCGGGCGAGACGGCGCAGGTCGTCGAGACCGTGACCTTCACGCCGCCGCGTACTCGCGAACTGTGCGGTAGAGCGTGTCGCGCTGCCGAGGCCGGAACCCGGCGTTTCGGATGTAGTGCACGAAGTCCTCGGTCGTCGCGCGGTAGGTCGTGCCGGCCGCCGAGACGACGTTCTCCTCGATCATGATCGACCCCATGTCGTCGGCGCCGAACCCGAGCGCGACCTGGCCGATCTTCGTGCCCTGCGTGACCCACGAGCTCTGGATGTGCTCGACGTTGTCGAGGTAGATGCGCGTGACCGCCTGCATGAGCAGGTAGTCGAAGCTGGTCGGGTTCCAGGTCACCTGCGGCGCGAGGGCCGTGTTGTCGGGCTGGTATGTCCACGAGATGAAGGCCCGGAAGCCGTGCATCTCGTCCTGAAGGTCGCGGATCCGGCGCAGGTGCTCGATCCGCTCCTCGAGCGTCTCGACATGGCCCCACATCATCGTCGCGGTCGTGCTCATCCCGAGCCTGTGGGCGGCGCGCATGATCGCGAGCCACTCGTCCGAGGTCGTCTTCTTTGGCGAGATGATCTTGCGGACGCGGTCGACGAGCACCTCCGCGCCGCCACCCGGGAGCGAGTCGAGCCCGGCGTCGCGCAGGCGCGCGAGCGCCTCCGACGACGTCAGCCGCGCCTTGCGGGCGACGTGCTGGATCTCGGACGGCGAGAGCGCGTGCAGGTGGATCGGATAGCGCGCCTTGATCTCGCGGAAGAGGTCCTCGTACCAATCGATGCCGAGGTCGGGGTTGTGGCCGCCCTGCATCAGGATCGCCGTCCCGCCCAGAGCGAGCGTCTCCTCGATCTTCTTGAAGATGACGGGGCGCGGCAGCACGTAGCCCTCGCGCGTGTCGCCGGGCCGGCGGTAGAACGCGCAGAACGAGCAGTCGGTGTAGCAGATGTTCGAGTAGTTCAGGTTGCGGTCGACGATGAACGTGACCACGCCGGGGTCGGAACGGCGGTTTCGGAGGTCGTGTGCCGCCTTGCCGACCGCCACCAGGTCGCGCGAGCGCAGGAGCTCGGCAGCGTCGTCGTCGGTGATCCGCTCGCCGTCGAGCGCGCGGTCGAGGACCTCGGCGACGCTCACCCTGCCACCTCGGCAAGCTCGACGAAGCGCAGCTCGGGCACCGAGTCCAGCTCGCCGGCGAGATGGGCGAGCTCGAAGAAGCGGACGACGCCCTGGCGCTCGCGCGGGCCGTAGTGGTAGCGCAGCTTCTCGAAGTAGCGGGCGAGGAACCCTGCCGGCCAGCCGTACTCGAGGGCCGCCTGGCGCGCCAGGGCCTCGGGCTCGGACCGGGCGACCGC
>JBOHBE010000388.1:0-2558 GCA_050698235.1 Gaiellales bacterium | reverse complement strand
CGGCGCAGGACGAGGTCGCCCTCCTGGTGGCCGTGCAGATCGTTCAGGAACTTGAAGTCGTCGAGGTCGAACACGATGAGCGACAGCGGGCGGCCGTAGCGCTCAGTGCGGTCCATCTCCTGCCGGAGGCGCTCGTGGAAGAGGCGGTGGTTCCCGAGGCCGGTGAGCCAATCGGTCTGGGCCTCCTGCTCGAGCTGATGGCGGATCCGCGTGTTGTCGAGGGCCAGCGCGACGAGGTCGGCGAACCGCCGGATCAGGTCGAACTCCTCGTCGGAGAACGCCGTGACCTCGCCCAGCCGGTAGGCGTTCAGCGCCCCGATCGGCCGGTCGCGCACGATGAGGGGGACGACCACGAGCGCCTCGCGCTCGTCGGCGGGCGTTCCGGGCACCACCTGGATCCGCGTGTCGGCGTGCGTCGACGGTAGGTTCTCGGCCGCGCAGTGCTCGATCGCCCAGCCGGTCAGCCCCTCGCCGATCCGAAGCGGCGACGACATGATCTCGTCGGCCCACATGTCGACGGAGTGCAGCGGCACCACGAGACCGCGCACCTCGTCCACGCCGTAGATCGTGACAGCGTCGTAGCCGACCAGCCGGCGCAGCTCCGTCGTCACCCGGTCGAACAGCTCCTCGAGGCTCGCCGAGCCCAGCAGCATGCGCGAGACGTCGATGAGCGTCTCGTACGACCGCAGCCGGGCGGCCTGGGTATCGGGTGCGGGCTGTGGGGGCTCGGGCAAGGTTCGGCGCCGGTCGCAATCGGGGGAATGCGCCTCCTCACATCGTGGCCCCTGCCGACGGGCGCTCCCACTCCCCGGACGGGGGATCCATTCGCGACCAACCATCTAGACTCGGGCCGATCGCCAGCCGAGACGAAGGAGCAGCCAGCCCCATGTCCGATTCCGACGCCATCCTCACCCGCCTGGGGCTCGACCCCGCGTCGATGCGCGACGGCGACCTCGAGGTGCGAACGCCCATCACCGGGGAGCCGCTCGCGCGCCTTCGGACCGCCACGCCAGACGAGGTCGACGCCGCCGTCTCCAGGGCCTCCGCGGCCTTCGAGGCGTGGCGCCAGGTGCCGGCGCCCCGCCGCGGCGAGCTGGTCCGCCTGCTCGGCGAGGAGCTCCGCCGCGAGAAGGAGGCGCTCGGCGCGCTGGTGACGCTCGAGGCGGGGAAGATCGTGCAGGAAGGTCTCGGCGAGGTGCAGGAGATGATCGACATCTGCGACTTCGCCGTGGGCCTGTCGCGGCAGCTCTACGGGCTCACCATCGCCTCGGAGCGGCCCGGGCACCGCATGTTCGAGACGTGGCACCCGCTGGGGCCCATCGGCGTCATCACCGCGTTCAACTTCCCGGTGGCCGTGTGGAGCTGGAACACCGCGCTCGCGCTGGCGTGCGGCGACCCCGTCATCTGGAAGCCGTCGTCGCTCACGCCTCTGACCGCCCTCGCGTGCCGGTCGATCTTCGAGCGTGCGGCCGAGCGTTTCGGCGACGCGCCCGAAGGCCTGATCGAGGTCGTCGTGGGCGACGCGGCCCGCGTCCTCGTCGACGACCCCCGGCTGCCGCTCGTCTCGGCCACCGGATCAACCGCGATGGGGCGCACGATCGCGCCGCGCATCGCCGGCCGGCTGGCGCGGTCGGTGCTCGAGCTGGGCGGGAACAACGGGATGATCGTGGCGCCCACCGCCGACCTCGACCTCGCCGTGCGGGCCATCGTGTTCGCGGCCGTCGGGACGGCGGGCCAGCGGTGCACGTCGCTGCGGCGCCTGATCGTGCACGAGGACGTGGCCGACGGCCTCCTCGACCGCCTCGACCGGGCATACGCCAGCGTGGCGGTCGGCGACCCGCGCGAGCCGGGCACGCTGTGCGGCCCGCTGATCTCGGGGGGCGCGTTCACCGACATGGAGGCTGCGCTCGACCGCGCCAGGGGCGACGGCGCGACGATCACCGGAGGGGAGCGGGTCTTCGCCGACGAGTGGCCCGAGGCGTACTACGTGCGACCGGCGATCGCCCGCATGCCGCACCAGACCGATCTCGTGCGCGAGGAGACATTCGCGCCCCTGCTCTACGCGGTGACGTACTCGAATCTGGAAGAGGCGATCGCGATCCACAACGACGTCCCGCAGGGGCTCTCGTCGTGTGTCTTCACCGGCGACCTGCGCGAGAGCGAGCGGTTCCTGTCGGCGGCGGGATCCGACTGCGGCATCGCGAACGTCAACATCGGCCCGAGCGGCGCCGAGATCGGCGGCGCGTTCGGCGGCGAGAAGGAGACCGGCGGCGGCCGGGAATCCGGATCGGATTCGTGGAAGTCCTACATGCGCCGGATGACCTCGACCGTGAACTTTTCGCGCGATCTGCCGCTCGCCCAGGGCATCCGGTTCGATGTATAGTGGCGATGATCCCGCATACGGAGTTCTTTGATGGAATTCGGCGTCCAGTTTTTCCCTGACGTCAGCCCGGAGCAGCGCTCGGGCCAGGACTATTTCTCGGATTGCCTGAAGCTCGTGGATCTGTGCGACCGTTACGGCTACGCCAACGTGCGCACCGTGGAACACTATTTCCATC
>JBOHBE010000387.1:0-1546 GCA_050698235.1 Gaiellales bacterium | reverse complement strand
GACGCCCTTCGGGCAGCGCTCGTTGCAGAAGTAGCACCGTGTGCAGTCCCACACGCCGTGCGGGCCGTTCAGCGTCCGCAGCCGCTCCTCGCGGTCGCGGTCGCGCGCGTCGCCGACGAACCGCTGGGCCTTGGCCAGAGCCGCCGGGCCGAGGAAGTCCGGGTCGGCCGCCATCGAGTTGCACTCCGAGACGCAGCAGCCGCACTGGATGCAGAGCGCCTCCTTCATGATCCGGTCGAGCTCCTCCTGCTGGACGCGCCACTCCTTCACCGGAGGCCGGTCGTCTTCCTCGAGCCACGGCTTCACGGCCTTGAGCTTGGCCCAGAAGGGATCCATGTCGACGACCAGGTCCTTGATGACCGGCAGGTTGCCCATGGGCGAGACGACCGGGACGTGGCCGGACTCGGCCAGCGGCGCCATGGGCGTCTTGCAGGCGAGCACCGCGGCTCCGTCCATCCGCATCCCGCACGACCCGCACACCGCCATCCGGCAACTCTTGCGGTACGTGACCGACCCGTCGACCGTGTCCTTCACCACGTCCAGGACGTCGAGCAGGGTTGACGTCTCGGGCGCGTCGACCGTGAACTCCTGGAGGCGGCCCTCGTCGGTGTCCGGGTCGTAGCGCTCGATCTTCAGGGTGAACTGCATGCGGCTCCGGTCAGTAGGCGCGGACGGCGGGCTCGAACTCGGTGATCGTCACGGGGCGGTAGTCGAGCGACACCTGCCCGTCGTCGTATCCCGCCAGGGTATGGCGGAGCCAGTTCTCGTCGTCGCGGTCGGGGTGGTCGAGCCGGGAGTGGGCGCCGCGGCTCTCTGTGCGGGCGACCGCGCCGGCGACGAGGCAGTCGGCCATCTGGAGCATCGAGCCGAGCTCGAGCGCCTGGATCAGGTCGGAGTTGAACGTGCGCGACTTGTCCTGGATCACGACCCCCAGCCCGTCGCGGTAGCGCTCGCGCAGGTCGGTGACGTCGGCGGCGCACTTCTCGAGGGCCTCGGACGTGCGGAAGATGCCGGCGTTCGCGTACATCGTGTCGGCCAGCTCGTCGCGCAGGACGTGCGGGCGAACGCCGTCGAAGTTGTAGAGGAGCTGGGCGATCCGGCGCTCGGCCACGCGCACGGCCGACGGCGAGAAGATGCCTCCCGTGCCGTTCGAGCGGACATCCTGCGCGGCCGCGGCCCCCGACCTGCGTCCGAAGACGACGGTCTCGAGGAGCGAGTTGCCGCCAAGGCGGTTCGCGCCGTGCACCGAGACGCAGGCGCACTCTCCGGCGGCGTAGAGGCCGGGCATGGACGTGCGCCCCCAGACGTCGGTGTCGATGCCGCCCATGTGGTAGTGCGACCCCGGCCGCACCGGGATCGGCTCCTCGATCGGATCCACGCCGGCGTAGTCCATGGCCAGCTCGCGGGAGCCGTGCAGGCGCTCGTTGATGCGCTTGGCGCCGAGGTGGGTGAGGTCGAGCAGCACGCAGCCGTCGACGCCGCGGCCCTCCTCGATCTCCTTCCACTCCGCGCGCGAGACGACGTCGCGCGAGGCGAGCTCCATCGC
>JBOHBE010000386.1:0-3886 GCA_050698235.1 Gaiellales bacterium | reverse complement strand
GTGTTCTTCTCGAGCAACAGCCACGTCACCGCTTCGGCGATCAACCCGTTCAAGGCCTTCCACAACCTGCCCGCAAGTGGAGGCACCGCCGCCGTCGCCGCCGGCACCGCCGGCGTCGGCGTCTTCTTCGCCTTCTGGTCGTGGGTCGGATTCGAGATGGCCCCGAACTACGGCGAGGAGTCGAAGAACCCCAAGAAGATCGTGCCGATGGCCATGTACATCTCGGTCATCGGGCTCGGGATCTTCTACGTCGTCACGTCCTGGGCCGCGATCTCGGGGTACGCCACCACCGAGGCCGCTGTCAACCAGGCCGTGAACAACGCGTCAGGGTTCTTCCTCGACCCGGCCAAGCAGTTCGGGAACACGTTCCTTCAGAGCGTCCTCAGCTGGCTGATCATCACTGGCTCGTTCGCCTGCGGGATGGCGTTCCACAACACGACCGCGCGCTACCTCTACTCGCTCGGTCGTGAGCGGGTGCTGCCGACGGCGCTCGGCCGCACGCACGAGAAGCACAAGAGCCCGCATATCGCCTCGATAACCCAGTCGGTGATCGCCGCACTCATCGTGGTCGCGTTCGGGCTCTTCGCGACGACGGCGTCCGGCCTCGACTCGGCGACGTCGGTCGGGTACATCCAGCTGTACGGCCTCATGGCGTTCATGGGCGTCGTGCTGATCCTGTTCATCCAGGCGCTCGTCTCGGTGGCCATCTGGAACTACTTCCGGACGCACCACCCGGGTGAGCACCACATCTGGACGCATACGCTCGCCCCGCTGATCTCGGTCATCGGCCAGCTGGCTGTGCTGTTCGTGGCAATCGACAAGATCGACTTCCTCGGTGCGGGGTACACGTACGCGTGGTACCTCGTCGCCATCGACGTGCTGGTCTTCGTCGGCGGCATCGGATACGCGCTGTACCTGAAATCGAACGACCGCGCGAAGTACGAGACCATCGGCCGCATGGTGCACGAGGGTCTCTAGAACCACCCGGTGGGAGGGGTGTCCGCAGCACGCGGGCACCCCTCTCGCGTTTAATGGCGGGCGATGGCCGGCCGCGTAGAGGACAGGGTGTGCGTCGTCACCGGCGCCGCCGCGGGGATCGGCCGGGCCGTCGCCGTGCGGCTAGCGCAGGAGGGGGGCCGGGTCGCCCTGGCCGATATCGATCTCGCGGGCGTCGAGCGGGCGGCGGCCGAGATCCCCGGCGCGGCTGCGTTCCCCGTCGACGTCACCGACCCGGCTGCGGTCGAGGCCCTCTACGCCGCGGTGCGCGAGCGGTTCGGCTCGATCGACGTGTGCCACAACAACGCCGGCATCCTGCTCGCCGACGACACCGATCCGCCGGCGACCGAGCTCGACGTCTGGCACCGGATCCTGGCCGTCGACCTCACCGGCGTCTTCCTCTGCATGAAGTACCAGCTGCCGCACATGCTCGAGACGGGCGGCGGCTCGATCGTCAACATGAGCTCGATGGTCGCGCTGATCGGCTCGGCGACGCCCCAGACGGCGTACGCGGCCGCCAAGGGCGGGGTGCTGGCCATGACCCGCGAGGTCGCGATCACGTACGCCCGACGCGGCATCCGCTGTAACGCGCTCTGTCCCGGGCCGGTCGACACGCCCCTCTTCCGAAACGCGCTCGCCGCCGACGAGGGCGGCCTCGAGCGGCGGATGGTGCACATCCCGATGGGCCGTCTGGGCGCCTTCGACGACATCGCGGGCGCCGTCCTCTACCTCGCGAGCGACGACTCGGCGTGGACGACGGGCCAGGCCCTGGTCGTCGACGGCGGGATCACCGCGGCCTACACGACGCCGGCATGAGGACGGACGTCGCCATCGTCGGGGCGGGCCTCTTCGGATCCGCGCTGGCCGTCGCGCTGGCTCGCGAGGGGATGAGCGTCGCGATCCACGACCGCGCGCAGCCGGCCGGCGGCGACACCGGCCGCTCCTTCGGCATGGTGCGCGCCCACTACTCCAACGAGGTCACGATCCGGCTCGCGCGGCGCGGCATCGAGCTCCTGGCCGGCGATCCGCGCTCGGGCTACGTCCGCACGGGCTACATGCTTCCCGTCGCCGAGCGCGATCGCGAGGCGTGCGCGGCGAACGTCGAGCTGGGGCAGTCGCTGGGCGTCGACTCGCACCTGCTCGAGCCCGAGGCCGTCGCGCAGGTCGAGCCCGCGCTTCGCACCGAGGGGATCGCCGCCGCGGCCTACGAGCCCGACGGCGGCCTGGTCGACCCGGGCCGGATGACGCTCGCGTGGTTCGCCGAGGCCGTTGCGCTGGGCGCCGAGCCCCGGCTCGGGGCCGAGGTGACCGATCTCGACGCGCTCGACGCAGGGACGGTCGTGGTCGCCGCCGGGGGCTGGACGTCGCGCGTGCTCCCCGACCTGCCCATCTCGCTGAAACGGATCGACGTCGCCCGCGTCCGCCCGCTTCGGGTGTCGGCCGTCGTGTCGGACACGGTCACGAACGTGGTCGTCCGCCCGGGCGTGGGGGACATGGCGTGGGCCGTGGCCTACCGCGAGCCCGAGGGGTTCGCCGACCGCGACGAGGCGCCCGACGTGCCCGAGGACAGCTATCGCGGGTCGATCGCGCAGGCCCTCACCGAGCGCTACCACCGGGGCGCGGAGGCGGCCTGGGTCGACGGCTGGTCGGGCGCCTACGACTCGACACCCGACTGGAACCCGATCATCGGCTTCGTGCGCGACGGGGTGTATGCGATCGCGGGTATGTCGGGCCACGGCCTGAAGCTCGCGCCCGCCGTCGCCGAGTGCGTGGCCGCCGAGCTCGCCGGCCGCACGCCGCCGGTCGACCTGCACCCGCTCCGCCCGTCGCGGTACGCCGAGGGCGACCTGCTGCGCCTGGCCTACGGGCCGAGCGCGAGGGCCTAGCCGTGCCGCACCTGCTCTCGTTCCTCGTCATCGCGGTCGTCGTCGTCGTCACGCCCGGCGTCGACACGGCGCTCGTCACCAAGAACGCGCTCCTGCACGGCCGCCGCGCTGCGATCATGACGGCTCTCGGGGTGAACGCGGGCATCGCGGTGTGGACGACCGCGTCGGCGCTCGGCCTCGGCGCGCTGCTTCATCGGTCAGAGACGCTCTTCACGGCGGTGAAGCTGGTCGGCGCGGCCTACCTCGTCGTCCTCGGCGTGCAGGCCCTCTTGCACTCGTGGCGGCGCGGGCAGGCCGTCGCGCCCGCCGGGCCGGTGAGCCGCCGGTCGCCGTTCGTTCAGGGGATCGCGAGCAACCTGCTGAACCCCAAGATCGCCGTCTTCTTCACGAGCTTCCTGCCGCAGTTCGTCTCGCCGGACGGCCCCGTGCTGGGGCAGCTCCTCCTGCTGGGCGCGGTCTTCAACCTCGTCGGCGTGGTCTGGCTGTGCGGCTGCGCGGTCTTCGTGAGTCGCGTCGGTGACGAGCTCCGCCGCCCACGCGTCAGGGCGGCTTTCGAGCGCGTGACCGGCTGCGTGCTGGTCGCGTTCGGCGTGCGGCTGGCTACCGAGCGTCGGTAGTCGAGCCCGGGTCGAGCTCCGCGAGCAGCCTGCGCCCGCGAGCCCGCATCGCCGGCGTCCCCTCGCGTGTCAGGCGGCGGACGATCCCGGCCGCCTGGCGCCGCTCCCGGGCGGACAACGACAGGCGCGGTAGCATCTGAGCGACGTGCCAGCGCACCTCCTGCTGCGGGATGGATGCCAGCTCGGTCAGGAGCCGACGCTTGTGCGGCCGCAGCAGCTCGGGCTGGACAGCCGTGACCTTCTCGACCGCGTCGGCGGCACGCATGGCGATCAGCGGGTCGTCGCTCGCGATGGCGTCGAAGATCAGGTCGAAGAGCGACGGATCGGCCAGGACGTCGGCGACGACCTCGTTCGACCGGCCGATCGACCGCCGGTCGCCTCCGGTGA
>JBOHBE010000385.1:0-16202 GCA_050698235.1 Gaiellales bacterium | reverse complement strand
GTCGACCGGCTGGCGGTGCTCGTCGGTGCCTTCAACCTCCTCTGCGCTGCCGCGGACGAGCAGCCGGTGCTGGCGCTGGTCGACGACGCCCACTGGCTCGACGCAGCCTCGGCGGAGGCGATCGCGTTCGCCGCGCGGCGCATCGCCGCGGACCGCGTCGCCCTTCTCATCGCGACGCGCTCGAAGGGTCACGCCGAGCTGCCGTCCGTCAGCCCGCAGCCGCTGACTGCCGACCAGGCTCGCGCGCTGCTCGAGGAGCGTGGGCTGGCGTCCGACGGACTCGACGAGGCGGTGCGCGATGCAGCCGGGAACCCGCTCGCGTTGCTCGAGCTCGCGAGCCCCGACGGCGGGCGCTTCGAACGCGGCCACTCGAGCCTCGAGGAGGCCTACGCCCGGATGGTCGAGGCCTTGCCCGACTCGTGCCGCGAGGCGCTGCTCCTCCTCGCCACGAGCCGGTCCGACCGTCCGGTCGTGATCCGGCGCGCGCTCGCCGGCGCGGGGCTCACGGATGACGCCTTTGCCCCGGCGGAGCACGCCGGGTTGGTCGTGCTCGAGCCCGGGAGGCTCGCGTTCCGCCACCCGCTGATCCGCTCGGCGGTGTACGCGTCGGCGTCCGGCCCCGGCCGGCGCCGGGCCCACGACGCCCTTGCCTCAGCCTGCGTTGAGCCCGAGCTCGAGTGGGAGCGGGTCGCACATCAGGCGGCCGCTGCGACGGAGCCCGACGAGGAACTCGCCGCCTCTGTCGAGCGGCTCGCTTCGGATGTGCGGCTGCGCGGCGGGGCGATCGCGACCGTCGAGTGGTACCAGCGGGCGGCGGCGCTCAGTGGCGAGCCTGCGGGGCGGCTCCGCCGGCTGCTTGCAGCTGCCGACGCGGCGCAGGCCAGCGGGGAGGGTCAGGCGGCCGAGGCCATCCTCGACGACATCGAGCTCGAGGGGCCGCGGCCCGACGATGTCGCGCGCGTCGAGCTTCTACGCGGGAGGATCGAGGCCCGAAGCAGCTCGACGCGGGCCGCGAGCTCGCGGCTGCTCCAGGCCGCGCGCGGCCTCGAGGACGCCGATCCACACGCCGCCGCGGGGCTCTACATCGAATGCGTCGACCCGGCGATCCGCGCGGGCCGGCCGCAGGACGCCTTCGACGCGGCGAGCCGGGCGCTCGAGCTCGCACCGGCCGGCGATCCGATGGGGCTCCTGGCGCGCATCGCCCGCGCTGCGTCGCTGGTCTTCCTCGGCGACGCCGCGGCCGCCGAAGCGGACATCGCCGCCGTTGCCGCGGACGTCGCCGACACGCCCTCGGTTCAGGATGACCTCCAGCTTCGCGCCTACCTGGGCATGACCCTGGCCTTCGCCGAGAGGATCGAGTCGGCAACCGACACGCTGGACGTTCTGATCGACGAGTGCGAGCAGTCCGCCCCGGGGGCGCTCACGTACCCGCTCATCAGCCGTGCCTGGCTTCGGCGGACGACGGGCGCGTGGCAAGGCGCTCAGGCCGACGGCCAGCGAGCCGTCCGCCTCGCCCGCCAGCTCGGCCGTGCGAACGACGAGTGCTGGGGGCTCAGCATCCTCACGTGGATCGCCGCCGCCCAGGGCCGGCTCGACGAGGACGCGCTCGCGCACCAACTCGAGCTCTCGGACCGCCTCGAGCTGCCCTACCAGCTGATGTGCGTCCACGCCTGCCGGGGCCACCACGCCCTCGCCGCCGGAGTTGCCGACGCGGCTTGCGATGAGCTCGCCCGAGCCCTGGCCATCAAGCGCGACTGCGGCATCGCCGACGCCACGACCCATCCGGTGATCGGAGCCGACCTGGTCGAGGCGCTCGTGCGGTGCGGCCGCGGCGACGAGGCATCGGCGGCCGCCGCCGCGCTTCACGCCGAGGCGCTGCGGTCGGGGCGCATCTCGGCGCTCGCCGTGGCCGAGCGTGCGATGGCTGTCGCAGGTGAGGACGGCGACGCGCACTTCGCCCGGGCGTCCGAGCTCCACGCGGGCACGGCCGACCCGTTCGCCGCGGCCCGAACGACGCTCGCGTGGGGTGATGCGCTGCGCCGCGGCGGCAGCCGGGTCGAGTCACGCGAGCGGCTCGAGGAGGCGCGCACCCAGCTCGAGCGGCTCGGAGCGGCGCTCTGGGAGGAGCAGGCCGCCTCGGCTCTCGCCCGCAGCGGAAAGGTGCTCCGCCGCGAGACCGCCCAGCGTGACGAGCTGACGCCTGCCGAGCTCGAGGTCGCGAGCCTCGTCGCCGAGGGCAAGCGCAACAAGGAGATCGCCGGCGCCCTGTGGATGAGCGAGAAGACGGTCGAGGCGCACCTGTCGCGGATCTACCGGAAGCTGGGCGTACGCAACCGCGCCGAGCTTGCGGCCAGGTGGCCCGAAGCCGGAGCCGTCGCCGAGCCGTAGACGCGCCGGCGGCGTTACGATCGCGGCCATGGCTCCACCGGCCGACAGCCCGCTCTCCTGGCGCGTGCCGGTGATGCAGGCGCCGATCGGGCCGGCGGCGACGCCGGCTCTCGCCGCGGCGGTGTCCGAGGCCGGGGGGATCGGCTCGCTGGGGGCGTCGTGGACGGATCCGGACGAGCTGCGCTCGCAGATCCGCGAGGTTCGGCGGGCCACCGGCCGCCCGTTCGGCGTCAACCTCGTGCTCGCGTTCGAGCAGGCGGAGCGGCTCGAGATCGCCCTGGCCGAGGGCGTCGAGCTGATCCTGTTCTCGTGGGGCGTCCGTGCCGATCTCGTCGCCCGCGTCCATGCCGCCGGCCGGCTGGTCGTCGCGCAGGCCGGCTCGGTCGAAGAGGGGCATGCGTCGGCGGCCGCCGGATGCGACGTCGTTCTCGCCCAGGGCGTGGAGGCCGGTGGCCACGTCCAGGGTGAGGCGCCGCTCCTGGGGCTGGTCGGCGAGCTCGCGCGGACGCTCGCCGTTCCCGTGATCGCCGCCGGTGGCATCGCCGATGCGCGCGGCGCTCAGGCCGCCATTGCCGCCGGCGCCATCGGCGTCGCGATGGGCACGCGGTTCCTCGCGACTCCCGAGGCCGACGTCCACCCCGACTGGGCGGGACGGCTGCTCGCAGCTTCGGGAGCCGACACGGTCCTGACCGGCTGCTTCGACGGCGGCTGGCCGGACGCGCCACATCGCGTGCTACGGAACAGCACCTACGAGCGGTGGGACGAGGCGGGCCGGCCTGCCGCCGGTTCGCGGCCGGGCGAGGGCGACGTCGTCGCGGACCATCGCGGTACGACCATCGCGCGGTACGCCGCGGACGAGCCCCGCAGGGCGACGACCGGCGATCTCGAGGCGATGTGCCTCTATGCCGGCCAGGGAGTCGGCGCCGTGACGTCGGTCGAGCCCGCCGCCGAGGTCGTGCGCCGGATAGCTGGTGAGCTCGGTCGTTAGGACGTCGCGGGCGCGGGGCGCCCGGACGGTGCGTACACGGTCGACGCCGATGCGGGCTGGGCGGCAACGGCCACCGCACCCAGCTTCGGCATCGGGATGCTCTCGAGCGACGCGCGCAGCGCCGGTACCTCGTCCCACCTGAGCGATCCGAGCCGCGCGACGACCATGAGCCCGTCCGCGAGGTCGGCCAGAGCGGCCACGGCGTCCGGCTCGGAGGCCGGCGGGCACGCCACGAGGATCAGGTCGGAGTCGCGCCGCAGCCGGCGGAAGACGTCGCGCAGGGCGGGCGATGACAGCATGTCCCACAGGTTGCCGTCGAGCTCGCCCGCGGGGAGCAGGCTGATGCAGCCGGCCGCGAACGGCGGGTCCGTCACCGGGGTGCCCTGGTCGTCGAACGTGATCAGCCCGTCGTCGATCCGGATCCTGCCGGCGACCACGTCCGCCGCACCCGGTGCCCCGTCGGCTCCGAGGCGGCGATGAAGCCGCGGCCGCGCGATGTCGAGGTCGACGATCGTCACCCTGCGACCCTGTCGGGCCACGGCGAGCGCCAGGCCGACGACGGTGTCGGATGTCGAGTCGTCGTGACCGGCGCCGGCGACCGCGATCGCGGCGGGCTGGGCCATTCCTGCGGAGGCGATGCGGGCGCGCACCTGGCCGATGCCTGTCCAGGCGTCCGAGACGGTGCCGCTCAGCGTTCCGAGCACCGGCATGCGAAGCGCACGGCCGAGCTCGCGGGCCGATCGGGCGCGCTCGCGTCCCGGCCGGGCGGTGAGCACGAGGAGGACGATCGCGACCAGTCCGGCTGCGATCGCGGCGACGATTCCGTCCCGCACGGGGTGCTGGTCCTCCGCGCTCGCGCCAACCGCCGGGCCGATCACCTGGACGCCGTCCATCGCGATCGTGGTGCGCGTGTCGATGGCCTGCCACTGGTGGACGACGGCGCCGTACTGCGTCCGCATCGAGATGCGCTCGGAGCCCTGCGCTGTCTCGAGGCTGTTGCCGGCTGCGACCAGCTGGCGGTGGAGCCGAGCCTTCGTTCGCACGGCCGCCTCTGCGATCTGATGCCGCCGCGCTGCGACGAGCGTGCGGGCATACGCGTTGGCGAGCCGCCGCGCCCGTGGGCCGCGTGCGTCGGTGACGCGGATGACGGCGACGCCGGACCCGGGGTCGACCGTGATCGTCGTGTGGGACAGAAGCTGTCGTGCGGAGACGCTGGTGACGCGCGCCCGGCCGAGCGCCGCGCGGGCCATGGTCGGCGTGAGCGCGACGGAAGCCTGGGCCGGCAGCGTGGTGGTCCCGAACCCGACCTGCGCCGTGACGGCGTAGACGGAAGCCTGGGCCGACGCGATCGCAGCTGCGGCGACGCCGGCGACGATCGCGACGACGCCTGCGATCCAGAGCCTGCGCCGGGCGGCGGCCATCTTCGCCATGAGTGTTGTTCGCTGATCTGACATCTCTCACGACGAATACGGGACGTGCGGGCGGGAGTCAAGAGGCACGGGGGCATTGACCTCGCCGCGATCGCACGTACATTCGCGATAGGAAGAACCTGGAATCTGGTGAGGGCGGTGCATGGGATGCAAGAGACTTACGACATTCGGAATCGCACATTCTCGTTCGGCGCGCATGGCTACAACCAGGACGAGGTCGACCGCTACATGCGCGAGCTCGCCGACCGAGTGGACTCCGGCGACGTCGACTGGCGGAGCGAAGCGGACCGCCTCGCCCGGAACTCGTTCACGGTCGTCTCGCTCGGCTACTGGCGGCCCGACGTCGACTCGTACATGACGGAGCTCCACGCCTGGATGGAAGAACACGCGGGCGAGCGCCCGATGAACGGCGTCGCACCCGAGCAGGCCGACGACTCCGCGGATGAGCAGGCGGCGATGCCGGCCGGATGGGCTCAGGGGATCGTCGAGCGCCTGCGGCGCGTGACCGAGGCCTCGACGGGCTCGACCGCGCTTGCCGAGGTGGCAGAGGCTCCCGTCCCCGACGTCGTCTCGGCCGCACCGCTCCGCGTCGACGAGCCGGTCGAGGCCGAGACGGCTGATCCTGCGGCCGACCGGGCTCGGCTGTTCCGGATGGCGATCGCGCTCGGCGTGCCCGATGCCGTCTCGATGACGACCGACGAGCTGGTCGCGGCCATCGACGCGCGCTCTGGCGATGACGCCCCCGCCGAGGCGGGCGCGCCCGACGCCGCCGAGGATGCAACGGCCGCCCTTGCGAGGACGAAGGCCACGCTCGCGTCGTTCGAGCGGATGCTGGCCGATCAGGTGTCGCAGGTCACCGCCGCCGCCCGCCACGAGCGCGAGGCGGCGGTCCGGGAGGCCGAGCAGCTCGTGCGCGAGGCCGAGCGCCGTGCGGAGCAGATCCTCGCTGCCGCCGAGCGCGAGGGCGAGGCCCTCGGCGACCGCGCGCAGCGCTACTCGGAGCGCGTCAGGCGCCTGGCCGACCGCGAGGCGTTGCGGCGGGCGGCGACCGTCGAGGAGGCCGCCCCCGCCCTCGTCGTGGCTGCGGAGCCCGAGCCGGCGCCGGAGCCCGAGCCCGAGCCGGAGCCCGAGGTGGAGCCGGAGCCCGAGCCGATGCCCGAGATGGTCGCCGAGCCGGAACCCGAGCCGAGCACCGAGCCCGAGGGCGAGGCCGAAGCCGTCGCCGACCCGCAGGCCGAGACGGCGTCGACGTGGGCCCGTCTTCGCAAGGCCATGCGCGGCGAGACCAAGGCCCAGCCGGAGTCCACCGAGCAGTAGCCGTCCGCGCCGGTCAGGCGGGCATGTGGGTCTCGAAGAACGAGAACACCCGGAGCCACGCGTCGGCTGACGCGTCGGCGAACTGCTCCTGCTTTCGGTCGAAGAAGCTGTGCGGGGCGCCGTCGTACGTCACGACGTGGTGGTCGACGCCGGCCTCGGCGAGGGCCGCATGGAAGGCGGCAATGTCGTCCGCCGTGATCGCCTGGTCGGCACCGCCCATGAGGGCGAGGATCGGCGCCCGGAACTCGGCCGTCCGCTGGGTCGGCCCGGGCTCGCCGTTCCGCGGCCCGGTCGAGCCGTAGAAGCCGATGGCGCCGGCGAGCTCGTGCCCGCCCGCCGTCGAGAGCCACGAGTGGCGCCCGCCGAAGCCGCGGTGGCGAGCGGCACGTGCTCGGCGTACGGGAAGTCCTCGTCGCGCTTCCCCACCCCGGCCGTGCGGCCGAAGTAGTCGATCGCGACGGCCGCGACGCCCTGTTCGCCGAGCCGGAGGGCGAGCTCCTCGTAGAAGTGGTGCAGGCCGCGCACGTCGGGGAGGACGACGACGCCGCACCGAGCCGGCGCGTCGGGCCCGGCCGCGAACGCGGCGAACCTCGTCCCGTCCGCGGCCTCGAGCACGAGATCGTCGTGCGAGACCGTTGCGCCGGCGATCGGCCGGAGCGGCGGGCCCGAGTCGGGGTCGTGACACACGGCGCGAGACGATAGCGCTTCGGCCACGTTGTGTAAGAGGGCCCTCATCGCGGCGGCATACCGTTGCGGCCGTGGCAGCCGCCAACGACTTCCGAGGGCGCGATCGGCGGCAACGCCGGGCGCGCAGGCGGCGCCGCCTGCGTCGAACCGGCGGCGCGGTGATTGTCATCGGTGTCGCCGTCGCCGGGTCGATGCATCTCCTCCGCCGCGATGCGTCCGCGGCGAGCCCGGAAACGCCACGCTCGACGTCCCACCCGGCCGCGACGAGCACCTCCGACCCGCCATCCGCAGGGGCCGGCGCCGTGCGAATTCGCGTTCGCCGGATCGCGACGCTCCCGACCCCCGTCCAGGATGCGGCCGTCTCGGTCGTCGGCGACCGCGCCTACGCGTTCGGCGGCCTTGATGCCGGCGGCAGCTCCACGACTGCGATCTCGGTTGTCCACGGCTCATCCGTCGCGTCCGCCGGCCGCCTCCCCGTCGCGATCCACGACGCCGCGGCGGCGCCGAGCGGGCGCCGGCGCCTCATCATCCTCGGAGGCGGCCAGGTCTCGAGCTACGCGGGGATTGCGGCGTTCGACCCCGCGACTCGGGGCGTGCGGATCGTCGGCCGGCTGCCGACGCCGCTCTCCGACCTCTCGACCGCGACCGTGGACGGGACGACCTACGCAGTGGGGGGCTTCACCGGGGCGGCCTGGTCGGACGGGATCGTCGCAATCGACGGCGGGCGCGCCCGGCGGATGGCCAGGCTCCCGGTCGGGCTTCGCTACGCGGCGGTCGCGACTCTCGGGAACGCCATCCTGATCGCCGGCGGCCGGACGGAGGCTGGGCCGAGCCGCGCGATCTACCTGTTCACGCCCGCCGACGGCACGGTGGCGAGGATCGGGACGCTGCCGCAACCGTTGATGCACGCCTCGGCCGGGAACCTCGGCGGCACGGTGTACGTCGTCGGCGGGATCGGCGGCTCCGGAGCGCCCGTGACGTCGGTGCTCGCCGTCGACGCCGGAGGAGACGTTCATCGCGCGGCGACGCTTCCGGGCCCGCTCTCGGATGCCGGAGTCGCCAGCCTGCCCGGAAGGCTGCTCGTGATCGGCGGGAGCGACGGTGCAGGGCCGACGCGGGCGGTGCTCTCGATCTCGGCGACCGGAGCGCCATTACATCGGAAGCATTCTCCGAGCCGCCACGCCGGCCCGCCCCGCCGATTCCGCGGCCCGTTGCCGGGCGACCTCCTCATCGCCGACCGCGGGAACAACCGCATGCTCATGATCGATCCGGCCGGCCACCTCCTGTGGCGCTATCCCAGCCGGGCGGGACAGCCGCGCCTCAACTTCGACGACGACGCCTTCTTCATGCCGGGTGGGCACGGGATCATCTCGAATGAGGAGGACAACCACGACATCGTCGAGATCAGCTACCCGTCGGGCCGCATCGTTTGGCGCTACGGGCATTCGGGCCATCAGGGGTCGTCGCCTGGCTACCTCAACACCCCCGACGACGCGTACAAGCTCTCGAGTGGCCTCGTCATCGTCTCGGACGACCGCAACTGCAGGCTGCTCGAGATCCGCGGTCATCGGGTGGTGCGCTCGATCGGGAGCCCGGCGTCGTGCACCCACGACCCGCCGCGTTCGCTCGCCTCGCCGAACGGCGACACGCCGCTCGCGGACGGCCATGTGCTCGTGTCGGAGATCAACGGGTCGTGGGTCGACGAGCTGACGCTCGGCGGCCGACTGGTTCGCGCGATCCACGCGCCGGTGAGCTATCCGTCCGACCCGCAGGTCACGCGCCACGGCAACATCCTGCTGGCGGACTACTCCAGTCCTGGCGCTGTCGTGATCCTGGACCGGCAGACCGGGCGCCTGCTCTGGCGCTATGGGCCGACGTCGGGCCCCGGCGAGCTCGACCACCCGAGCCTCGCGTCGATGCTTCCGAACGGCAACGTGATCGTCGTGGACGACTACAACGACCGGATCGTGATCATCGATCCCCGATCGAACCGCATCGTCTGGCACTACGGCCATAGGGCGGTGGGCGGCACGGGGCCGGGCTACCTGCACGTCCCGGACGGGTTCGACTTCGTACCGGTGACGCCTGACGGCAGGCCGAATCCTGCCGCGATCCGCCACGGCCCCTAGTACCCGTCAGCTTGCGAGCGCCAGGCTGGCGCCGGCCAGCTCGCGGCGCAGCTCCGGGAGCAGGTCGGCGCGGTTGCCGACGACCGCGGCGCGCAGCCGTCCGTCCGCGTCCCGATACCTCGCCACGAAGCGGTCGGCGTCGCCCACGGTGCTCACGTGGAGCTCCGGGTCGACGTGGCCGACCGCCTGGATCCGCCACCCGAACTGATCCGACCAGAAGAAGGGCACCGGCGATCGTCCGGCCGCACGGCCGAGGATGGCGCCGGCCGCCGCCTGGGCCGTCGCCGCGGCGGCGCTCCAGTGCTCGAGTCGGGCGGGCCGGCCCAGGGACGGGTACGCGACGCTTGCGACGTCACCGCACGCGAAGACGCCATCGGCCGCCGTCCGCCCGCAGGCGTCGGTCGGGACGCCGCCGTCAGGCGCGAGGTCAAGCAGGCTTGCGGCGAGCTCGGAGTTCGGCCGTGCGCCGACGCCGACCAGGACGGCGTCGCAGTCGAGGCGTGAGCCGTCGCCAAGCTCCACTGCAGAGACCATGCCGCCGCCGTCCAGCGCGCCGCGCACGGGAATGCCCAGCCGCAGGTCGACGCCGGCGTTCCTCGCACGCTCGGCGAGGAGGGAACCGACCGCCCGTCCGAGCGTGCGCTCGAACGGGACGGGCGCCGGCTCGACCACGGTGACCTCGAGGCCGAGCGCGCGGGCGCTCGAGGCGACCTCGAGCCCCACGAAGCCCGCGCCCACGATCACGAGGTGAGCCCCGGGCGTCAGCGCCACCCGCAGCGTCTCCGCGTCGGCGAGCGTGCGGAGGTGGTGGATGCCGGCCATGCCGTCCAGGCCGGGTATCCGGCGTGCGCGGACGCCGGTCGCGAGGACGAGCCGCTTCCACCGGATCGACGCGGGGCCGATGAGCGCCCGGCGGCCGCGCAGGTCGATCGCGTCGATGCGCGTCCCCAGCCTGAGCTCGATCCGGTTGGCCGTCCAGAAGCCGGGCTTGCGAAGCGCGAGCCCGGCCGTGGATCGGGTCCCGGCGAGGAGCTCCTTCGACAGCGCCGGGCGCTCGTACGGCGGATGCGGCTCATCGCCCACGACCAGGATCCGGCCGTCGTGGCCCCCGGCGCGAAGCGCCTCGGCACAGCGGGCACCGGCAAGGCCGGCTCCGACGATCAGGATGTCGGTGCGCTCGGCGTTCATCGGAGCGTGCTCCCGTGGTCGTCCAGGACGGTGATCGCGCCCATCGGGCACGACCTGGCCGCCTCGAGAGCGGCCGGGCGATCCGTCGTCTCGGTGAGGGTCTCGGCGAGGCCGTCGGCACCAATCGCGAAGGTCTCGCGGTCGGCGTCGACGCACGACCCGAAGCCGCTGCAGGCGCCTCGGTCGATGACGATTCGGTAGGTCATGATGTCTCCAGTCGATCGGTATGAATGTGGTCAGGTCGTGGGGCTGGGGCGGGCGGCCGGCGTTCGCCGGGTCCCTGGGCTGAGCATTCGTACGAGCACGAGCCACAGGACGGGCCCGCCCGCGACGAGCGCGAGGATCGGCCCGGCGACGCCGGCGGTGTCGGTGCCGGATGCCAGCGCGTGGATCAGGGCGAGGACGAAGGCGCCGAAGCTCGCGTAGTGCAGGCGCCGCCAGCCTCGCTGGCCGATCCATCGCCGCATCCGAACCGACAGGGTCAGCATGAGCATCAGCCACCCCGCGACGACGCCGGCGGCGACCGCCGCCGGCCGGAACGGCGAGGCGAACGGCACGAGCACGGCGGCGGGGCCGAAGTGCATGACCGGGTCGAGAAGCAGGGCTCCCATGTGGAGCCCGACCATCGCGAGGCCCGTCCATGCGAGCGTCCGGTGCCAGCCGAGGAGCCTCGGCTGGAACTTCGGTCCCAGAAGCCTGGTACTCATGCCGAGGCCGAGCCACGTCGAGAGCGTGAGGATGCCGAAGGCGACGAGTCCGGCCGCGCGTGCGACGAGCCACGCGACGGGCAGAGCGGCTGCTGCGCTCATGACGCCACGTCCCGGGCCCATGCGGGCACGCCGGTCGGAAGGTCTCCGGCGATGAACGGCCTGCCGTCTGCGGGCACGACCAGCGCCGAGATATGCGGCCGGGCCGCGACGTAGCGGGAGGACTCGGTGACCGAGGTGATCGCGAGCGCGGTGGCGTGTGCCTCCGCCGATGCGGCGTCCGGGGCGACGACGGTGACCGCCAGCGGTCCGGGCACGGCAGGCTCGCCGGTCGCCGGGTCGATGAGGTGGTGCAGCTCGCCTTCGAGCCCGAAGCGGCGCCGGTCGCGTCCCGAGGTCGCGATCCCGCCGGCCCGGAGGCTCAGAACGCTGAGCCGGCCGCCGTGCCGCGGATCCGCGACCGCGACCCGCCACGGCCCGCGATCCGGCGGCGTGCCCCAGACGGCGACATCCCCGCCGAGGTCGACGACACAGCCCGGCATCGACGGCCAGGCGGCGATCATCGCGAGCACGGCGCGGTCGGCCGAGAAGCCCTTTCCGATGCCGCCGAGGTCGACCGCCGCGCTCGGCTCGATGCGAGCGCGGGCGTGATCGACCTCGACGGCGGCTCCCGCGCGCCACCCGACGGCCGCCTCGGCGGCGCGCGGCTCGAGCTCCTCGAACGACCGGTCGTAGCCGGCGGCCACGAGCGCGGGGAGCACCGCGGGGTCGAACAAGCCGCCGGTCTCCTCCCTCGCGTCCATAGCTCGTGCGAGCGCCCCGAGGAGCCGAGGGCCGGCGTCCGTCCAGGCTCCGCCGGCGGCGTTCAGGCGCGAGAGCTCGCTCTTGGGATCGAAGCGCGACAGGGCCAGCTCGCACGCCGACACCTCGGCCACCGCGGCCGCGATCGCGCGGTGTGCGGTCGGGAGCTCGGCGAGCGTCGTCGTGACTCCGACGCCGCAGGCCGTGCCCATGGCACGGAACGTGTGGTGCTCGAGAAGGCGCATCATGAGGCCCTCGTCGTGGCGTGGGTTTGCGGGGTCGGCCCGAGGCGGACAGGGACGAAGTTGCCGGAGGCCGTCTTGACGTAGGTCACGGGTTGGCCGGCGGGGCTTCCACCTGGCGTTGCCGCCGCGGGGGAGGTCTGGGTGGTGGCGTGGACCGATCCGGTCGAGGCGATCGGGACCGGGACGAGTGCGCCGTTGGCGGCACGCGCCAGCACCGTCTGCGTCGGCTGGGGTGACGCGGTCTGAAACGGCCGCTGCGCGAGTGCGAGCACGGCGAACACCGAGGCGACCGACACGGTCGCCGCGATGGCGGCCCAAATGCGGCGCATCATGTGGACTCACCGCCCTCGAAGTGCTGCGCGCCGGCCGGCGAGAGCGGGACGGCCGGCGGCTGCCACTGCGCGACCCGGGCCGGGTGTGCGGCCGGGGCCGGCTGCGCCGCCAGCTCGGCGGCGGCCGTCCCCGCGGTCATGATGGCACCGGCCATCACCGCGGCGGTTGCGAGGGTCTGTCGTTTGGTCGTGAGCATCTCCACTCGATTCCGATGGTGGTATGAGACTCACGGTAGGAGCCGCAGCTGAGCCCCAACCGAGCGCCTGTCCAGCGTTCATCCAGGGTTTCGTAAGTTTTCGGAGAGGACGTCCGTGGGTCGCTATCGTGGGCGCGTGGCACCCTCTGAACAGCGCGTGCTGGTGGTCGAGGACGATCCGTCGATCGCCCGTCTGCTCGAGGTGGAGCTGGCGGACGCCGGCTACGAGGTCGACCTCGCGGCGACCGGCGCGGCCGGCCTCGCCGCCATCGAGCGCGAGGAGCCCGCGGTCGTTGTGCTCGACGTTCGCCTTCCTGACGTCGACGGCCTATCGGTGTGTCGCCAGGCTCGCCGCAGCGGCCACTCCATGCCCATCCTGATGCTGACGGCGCTCGACCGCGTCGGAGACCGCGTGATCGGCCTCGACGCCGGGGCCGACGACTACCTCGCGAAGCCCTTTGCGATCGAGGAACTGCTGGCGCGCCTACGCGCGCTGACGCGGCGGGCGACGCCCGACCGGCCGATCCTCGAGGCCGGGTCGCTGCGGCTCGACATGGACACGCGCGTGGTCACGATCGAGGGCCGGCCGGTCGAGCTCACCGCCCGCGAGTTCGACCTGCTCGCATACCTCATGCATGCCCCCGGTCGTGTCTTCACCCGCGATCAGATCTACGAGGGCGTGTGGGGGTACAGCTATCTCGGCAACTCGAAGGTCATCGACTTCTTCGTCTCGGCGCTCCGGCGCAAGCTCGACGCGGACTCGTCCCCGTCGGTCATCCGGACGGTGCGCGGCGTCGGCTACACGATCCGGGCGTGAGCTTCCGCGCTCGGCTCGCGCTCGGGTTCTCGCTCATGATGGCGGTGCTGGTCGTCGCCACTTCGGCGGCCACCTACCTCGTTGTGCGATCGAGCCTGGGCGACACCGCCCGCCGACACGCGCGCCAGCTCGCTCGCGCAGCGGCCCAGGAGCAGCCGCGCAAGGGCGAGCTCGACCGGCTCGCGGGGCCTGGGGACCGCATCTGGCTGACCGATCCCTCGGGCACAGTCATCGCCTCCAGCTTCCCCGGGCGCGGCGATGCCACGGCGGCGGAGGCGGACCGAGAGATCGAGCACGCGCCGTCGGGCTCGACATCCGCGCGCTGGCGGCGGCCAGCGGGAGGCTTCGCGATCGTGCTCGTCAGGAACCGGACGATCGAGTCGTCGCTGTCAACGCTCCTGCGGACGCTCCTCGCCGTCGGCGCCGCGGTCATCATCGCGTCGGCACTTCTGGGCGTTGTCCTCGCGAGTCGCGCGCTGCGCCCGGTCGAGCGGATGCGGCGAGAGGTCGACGACATCTCGGGTGCCGAGCTCGACCGCCGGATCGCCGAGGGGCGCGCCGACGAGCTCGGCCGCCTCGCCCGCGCGTTCAACAGGCTGCTCGCCCGTGCGGAGCGGGCCACCGCCGAGCAGCAGCACTTCGTCGCCGATGCATCGCACGAGCTGCGCACGCCCGTCACCGCGCTCCAGGGCCATGCCCGGATCGTCGTTCGCGCGATCGACCGGGCCGACCTCGAGCAGGCGCGCGAGTCCGCCGAGGTCGTTGTTGCCGAGTCCCGCAGGCTCGCCGCCACCCTCACCGAGCTGCTCTCGCTCGCCGAAAGCGGCGGGCCCGAGCGTCCCCTCGAGCCCGTGCGGCTGGATGTGGCCGCGCGCGATGCCTGCGACGAGATGCGCGCGTTCCACGACGGGCGCGCGATCGACACCGAGCTGGCCGAGGTCACTGTTCGCGGGGATGCGGGGCGGCTCGGCGAGCTCATTCGGATCCTGGTCGACAACGCCCTGAAGTACAGCCCGTCCGAGATGCCTGTGACGGTGACGGTTGGCGACGCCGGCGAGCCGGTGCTCGCCGTGCGTGACCGGGGCCCGGGTCTCTCAGAGACGGATCGGGAGCGGGCGCTCGACCGCTTCTACCGCGGTTCGGCGTCGGCGGGCGTCCCCGGGAGCGGACTCGGGCTCGCGATCGCACGAGCCGTCTGCGAGCGCCACGGGGCGCAGCTCGAGCTCCACGCCGCGCCCGGTGGCGGCACCCTCGCGACGGTCCGGTTCCCGGCTCTCGAGGGTCCAGAGCCGGGGCCGTGACACACGACCCCGACTCTAGCCCTTCGTCCGCTACGAGCAGCTGGCCTCGGTGGTGCAGCTCACGGCGTGCGAGCTGTCGTTGTCGTACATCTTCCCGGCCCCCAGGGCGATCCGGTCGAACCGGCTATCGCCCGCGGCCGCGATCACGACGTACTTGTGGATCACGAGTGCCCCGGGGTGGGCGAGCGCGTAGTTCTGGAATGCGGAGTGCTCCGCGTCGGACGAGTACGTCGCTGTCTCAGGAGAGTTCACGACGATCGTGCACGAGTTGTCGCCCTTGAAGCCGGTGAAGTCGGCGCGGACCCACGTCGTGCTGGTGCCCACCGGATGGTTGCAATCGGCGGGATCGAGGAAGAGCGTGTCCTCGGTCGTCGCGTTGTTCCCGTCGGTGCTGACCTCGGCCACCATGTAGTTCAGTCCGAGTGAGACCGACGTCGTCCGGAGCTGGATCGAGATGTTCTTCTGGTTCCCCACCGCAACGTGGCGATTGAAGCTCGCGTTCGAGAAGAGGAGGACGCAGCCACCCCCGACCCCGACGTTCGTGTGGAACAGGTGCTGGTTGGAGTCGCTCGGGGAATCCTGGCCCGTGACCCATCCGGCGATCGAGTCGACGGTGTTACAGCCGGACTGGTTCGGGTCGACCTGCACCTGGAGCCGCTGGCTCGAGTCGACCTTCGGCTCGGCCGACGCCACGGCGGCGAAGGTCAGCATCCCCAGGGCGACGACGAGCGCCGCCACGAGTCTCTTTGTCACGTTCTTCCTCCCGTATCGGGGGTTGTCGGGAGTTCCTGCAAGCCGCCGCCATGCCCATTGGCCCGCGGCAGACCGGTCAGGCCCCCGGTCTGTCGAGATGCGACCCTAGCCGCAGCGAACGGCACAAGCAACTATAAGCACAAAATTGCGCGGGTCGACGGGCGGCCTACGCCCGAGGGCGCGGCAGCGCCGACGGGTCGCTCTCGTGCATGCGGATGCGGGTCACGACGACGTCCACCTCACCGGCCTCGGCGGGCTCCTCGTCGCGGTCGAGGTCGAGCATGCCCGGAAGGAGCAGAGCAGACGCCGTGACCACTGCGCCGATGACGCCGGCTGCGACCAGCGTCGTCCGCGCGCCGAGCAGCGCGACGGCCGGCGCGGTGAGCGCGAACGACAGCGGCAGGAGGCCGATCGAGATCAGCCAGTCGAGGCTCGAGACCCGGCCGAGCAGCTCTGCCGGAACGTGAGTCTGCTTCAGCGTCGCCCAGACGATGGTTCCGGCGGTCTCGAGCACGTTGAAGACGAGGCATGCGAGCATCAGCTGCCAGGTCGCGGTCGCGAGGCCGTAACCGACGACGGCGAGTGTCGCGAGCGTCCACGTCACGTAGATGAACGCGACGCCGCGGCGAGGTTGTCCGCGCTGGCCCATCACCAGGGCGCATCCGATCGCGCCCAGGCCTCCCGCCGCGAACACCAGCCCGAGCGACTCGGCGGAGCCGTGGACGACGTTCTTGACCATGTACGGCAGGAGCACCTCGGTCGGCCCCAGGAAGACCAGGTACGCGATCGCGGCCGAGAGCAGCGTGCCCCACAGCCACACGCGCCGGCGGATGAACTCGAACCCCTGGCGGACGTCCTCGACGGCCGAGGGGCTCGGCCCCTGGCGTGGGCGCGGCGTCCTCCCGATCGCGATCAGCGCGAT
>JBOHBE010000384.1:0-11841 GCA_050698235.1 Gaiellales bacterium | reverse complement strand
ACCAGGCAGTAGCGCGTGAACGTCGGCCCGAGGCTGGAAGCGGCCTGCCGCACGGCATCGCGGCGCCGCTCCGCCTCGACGGCGATGGGAATGACCCGCGTTTGCAGGGCCGGCGATGCGCCGGTGTCGTCGATAAGGGCGCGCTGGCGATCGTCGGACATCGGACGGCCGCTCAGGCGCGGACGGCGACGACCCCGCCGCCGGCGTGGGTGATGACGCGCCAGCCGTCGAGCCTCTTCAGGGCGGCGCACAGGTTGGGATGGAGCGAACAGGTGACGGCGACCACCTGATAGCCGCGGGTCGCCGCCGTCCACGACGATCCAGAGACCGTGAGGAACCGCGCGAACCGCAGGAAGTCGGCCGGCCGGTAGACCTCGGTGCGGGCGTCGAAGCCGACCCGCCCGGCGAGGCCCGGGTACCGCCAGAGGAGCTGCGATCCGGTGACGTCGTCGGCCAGGATCCGGGCGCCCGGGTGCGCCGCGGCGTAGTCCGCCGACGACACGACCGCGGGCTGCGAGACGAACCGGTCGAAGGTGCGCTCCGGGGCAGCGGCGAGCAGGCCCGCCGAGACGGCCACCGCAATGACGAGCAGGGTGGCCGCTGCGACGCCGATCGGCTTCGGCGGCCGGGGCGCCACGCCGCCGGGACGGACGCGCGTGACCGCGAGCGCGAGCAGGGGAGCGACGCCGAGCGCGAACCAGGTCTGGTACCTGACCGCGTGCGTCGCGAGCACCGCGAGGAGCGCCCCGAGCACCAGGACGTTGGCCGGGATTCGATGGCCGCGGCCCCACGCGAAGCACACCGTGCCGAGCGTCCCGATCAGCAGGAGCACGAACGGGAGCTGGAGCGGAGCGAACGATGCGGGCTGCCACTCGGCGATCGTCGCGAGGGCCGGGTCGCCGAGCACGCGCGCGTAGTAGGCCGGGATGGCCGTGCCGTAGGGCGTCACGAGAAGCGTCCCGACGGCCAGGATCGACACCGCGACGTCGCCCGCGGCGAGGCCCCACGCGCGCGCTCGGGCGCTCGCCAGGGCCCGCCAGCCAAGGCAGGCCACGCAGACCGCGACCCCGAGGAGCGCCGAGCCGTGCACGTTCGCCCACACGACGAGCACGGGGAGCACGAGCAGCGTCCGCGGCCACGGCCGCTTGGGCGACTCGCCGAGGAGGATCCACAGCAGGAGCACGAAGAGCGGGTACGCGAAGCTCTGCGCGCGCGTCTCGGCGAAGAGCAGGCACTGGACGAGGGCGGCGCCGAGCGCGACGGCGACCGCGATCGGCGCGGCCCGCCGCCGGACAAGGAGCGCGGCGAGGAGGCCGAACGCGACGGCGAAGGCGACGGCGCTCGCAGCGCCGACGGCCGCGTTGCCGCCCACGCGCCAGAGCTCGTAGAACGCGAGGTGGGCGAGCCACTGCTGGTCGATCCACGGCCGCCCGTGGCCGGCGACCGAGAGCGTGTCGACGCGGGGCAGGCCGTGTGCGGCGATCTGCCTCCCGGCGGTGAGCGAGATCCACGTGTCCGAGTAGAAGATTCGCCCCCACGACGTCGCAACCGCGGTGAAGACGAGTGCCGCGGTGCCGAGGCTCCAGGCCAGTTGTGCGCGACCGCTCGGCACGGCGTCGCGAACGCCCGCCGGCGGCGCGACGTTGACGGCGACGTTCTCGACCCGCAGGCCGATCTCGGGCGAAGTGACGGCAGGCTCCCGCACGGCTAGAGGATCGGCACCGCGCGGCGCCCCCTTGAGGCGGGGATAGGGTTCCGGCGTGTCTCCCGCGCTGATCGTCGTCGTTCCCACCTACAACGAGCGCGAGATGCTCCCCCTGTTCCTCGACGAGTTCGCCCGCACCGGCGGCGAGTGTCTCGTCGTCGACGACAGCTCACCCGACGGGACGGGCGAACTGGCCGACGAGCTGGCGCGGGAGCGGCCGTGGCTGCACGTCCTTCACCGGCCCCACAAGGGCGGTCTGGGCGCGGCGTACCGGGCGGGGTTCGCCTGGGCGCTCGAGCGGGACTATGACCTGATCGGCCAGATGGACTGCGACCTGTCGCATCCGCCGAGCGCCCTGGCGGCGATGCGGGCGGCCGTCGACCGCCGCGCCGGCCTCGTCCTCGGCTCGAGGTACGTCGCCGGGGGCGGGACGAAGGGCTGGTCGCTCGGCCGCCGTGTCATCTCGCGGGTCGGCTGCGTGACGGCGATGCGCGTCCTCGGCTTGCCCTACCCCGATCTGACGGGCGGGTTCAAGCTGTGGACAGCTGAGGCGCTCCGCGCGATCGACGTCTCGACCACGGTCTCGAACGGCTACATCTTCCAGGTCGAGTCGACCCGCCGGGCGCATATCGCCGGGGTGCGGATCGAGGAGGTGCCGTTCGTCTTCGTCGAGCGGCTGCACGGCGCGTCGAAGATGTCGCCGGCGATCGCCCGCGAGGGAGCACGGATCCTGTGGAGCCTTCGGAAGGACGGCTGGCGCCCGCCTGGCCGTACCACGGCCTCGGCGGGCGCCGAGCGCGAGATCACGCGACCGTAATGCTGACCGTCGCCGTCTGAGCGCCGGACTTCGTCGCGGTGACGGTGATCTTTCCGGCCTTGGTCGGGTGGAGCTTGAACGTCGTCGTGCCCTTCGAGCCGGTCTTCTGGGTCTTGGCCGTGATGCCGGCGCCGGAGACCTTGACCGACGCCCCCGAGATCAGGCTGCCCTGGGCGCTCTTGACGGTGATGATGACGGACGTCGCCACCTTCTTGGTGATCGACGGCTTCGACGGCGTGGCGACCAGCTTGGCCGGCAGGCTGAGCGTCTGGATCCCCGTGTACGAGCCGACGTTGCCGTCCGCGTCCTTCGCCGCGACGTGCCAGTAGAGCGTGCCGCCGTTCAGGTAGGTCGTCCCGCCGATGGCAAGCAGCGACGGCGTTGCGGCGGTCGTGTCGGTCGTGATCTTCTCGACCGTCGTGCTGAAGGCGCCAGTGGCGTTCACAGACTGGCTGGTCGAGACCTCGACGAGGTACTGCTTCGCTCCCGCCTTCGAGTCCCAGCTCATCGAGAAGTTCGTGAGGCTGCCGACGGTCGTCACCGGGTTGGCCGGCGCCGAGATCGTCCGCTGGAATCCGACGGCCGACGTGTACGCCCCGTGTACGGCGCTCGACGGGTTGCCGTTCGTGACCGTCGGGAAGTTGGCCCGCACCTGCCAGGTGAGCGGCTTCGTCCCCGTGAGGTGGGTCGCGACGACGGCCGTCGTGTCGAAGCCGACACCGTTCGAGCACTGCGATCCCGACGGGCAGGTGAGCGTGATGTCGTAGGACACCGCTCCGGGCACCGGGTTCCAGCGCCAGATCGGGATCCCGTCTGACGTCCCCGGATTCGAGATGACATCGGGCGTCGTGAAGCTCGGCACCGGGAGCGTCTTTGTGAACGTCCCCTTGTCCGACCACTTGAGGCCGACGGCGGTCAGGCTGCCCTTGGCCTCTGCCTGGACGCGCCAGTACAGCACCTGGCCGCTCGGGTAGGTCGACGCCGGCGTGTACGACGTCTCGTCGACGTGCACGTCGCCGCCGGTCAGGATGTTCGAGAAGTTCTGGTCGGTCGCCACCTGGAGGTGGTAGTCGTAGGCGCCGTCGACCGGCGTCCACTGGAAGACGGGCCAGGTATCGATCTGGTCGCCGTTGTTGGGCGAGGTGAGCGTCGGCGCGTCGGACTGGCGCTGGAACGTCTCCGTCGGCGCCAGGTCGGGCCGGGCCGAGACGCCCGTTCCCGTGAACCCGGTCGCCGGAAGCACGGCCCAGTAGTAGGTCGCGTCGCTGTAGTCGGTGAACCCGCTCAGGCCCGCCCGCGGCGCGTAGGCCGGCACCTGCGTCCACGCGTAGTCGATCACGTTCTGGAACTGGTCGTCGGTCGCCACGACCACGTAGTAGCTCTGGTAGCCGGAGATCGGCTCCCACGTCAGGAGCGGCATGCCCGGCGACACGGTCCCGGTCACGGGCAGGTCGTAGTCGGCCGCGCCGAGGTATCCGGCGGAGCAGGCGTTGCACGCGTTCCCGGCCGGGAACTGCGTGAACGTGAACGACGGGTGGACGTCGTCGCCGATGTCCGTCCACGACCCGACGACCAGATGGTTCGCCGTGTCCTGGTTCCGCTCGGCCCTTACGCGGACGCAGTAGGCCTTCCCGACGGTCAGAGCGGTCAGGTCGGTCGCCAGCGAGCGCGGGTTGGGCCAGGGGTCGGCGATCGCGTGGCCGCTTCCGAGCGGAGTCCACGACGTCGAGGCGGTGTGCACGTCCCACGGCTTCGTCGCCCAGTCGCAGATGCCGGCGCTGTACGGCGAGACCTGCACCTCGTACGAGGCGGCTCCCGGCACCGGATCCCACGAGACGATGGGCGTGTCGGTCGAGACGCCCGTGGCGTCGCCCGGCCAGTCGAGCACGCCGTTCGACGAGTCGCGCATGCTGAGGTTCGCGACCGCAGAGAGGCCGCCGTCGTAGGTGATCGTGAACGTCTGCGGGTCGTCGTTCACGTCGGAGTAGACGGTCGGCGTGCCCGCGTTGACGCCCGTCGAATCGTACGGCGTGACACGCCAGTAGTAGGACTGCGCGGCCGGCAGGAGCGTCACCGGGGTCAGCGAGGTGGCGACGGTCTTGCCGGAGCAGCAGACGTTCGAGCCGCTCGGGAAGTTCGGGTCGGTGTTGACGTCGACCTTGTAGTAGGCGGCACCCGGGATGGCGGTCCACGAGAACTGCGGGTCGAACACCTCGGGGCGCGAGTCGAGGTCGTTGAGCGAGAGCTCCGTGTCGTTCGGCCAGGAGTACGTGAACGAGTAGACATCGGACGCCGTTCCGTCGTGGCTCTGTGCGTCGATTGGCGTCACGCCCCAGTAGTAGGTGCCGTCCGGCAGCCTCGACGTGAGGGCATACGCGCTCGCCGCGGTCGTGATCGGGGTGCCGCCAACCGGTGTCGAGAGGTCGGCGGCCGTCGAGACGGTCAGGCGGTACTCCTGAGCGCCGGACACGGTCGCCCAGTTCAGGAGCAGCGGTTCCGGATAGACGATGCTCGCCCCGTCGGTGGGCGATTGCGGCGCCGCGGTGTCGGACCAGTCGATGGTGAACCCGCGCACGGTCGACCACGGGCCCTGGGCGCCGGTCGACGAGACGGCGGCGACGCGCCAGGTGTAGTCCCCGGCCTGAAGCGCGCTCAAGAGCGCGACCCGGGCGTTCTTCGTGTCGACGGCGTACTGGAACGGGTTGAACCCGGACGCGCCGCCGAGCTGGAACACGTAGTGGTCCGCGCCGGAGACGGCCTGCCAGGTGAACACGGACGGCGTCTGGCTCGTCGACGTGTCGGCGGGGCCCGTCAGGTTGGGTGCGCCGAGGCTGGCGTAGCTCGAGCCGGTGAAGGCGAGCAGGAGAAGAACGAGCACTGGGGCGACGCGAGCGGCGCGCACCCGACGGATATGGCGGGCGATTCGGATGGGAGACTCCTGGACCTCGTTTGAGACGTACTACCGCTTGCGGTAGGTACTTCTCACTATGCCCAGAGATGTGACCCCTGTGATCACCCGAAATGAGGACGCGCGCGAGGACCGGGCACGCGGTGTGCGTGCCCGGTCCTCGAGGCGGTAGATCAGCCGATCAGCGACATCGGGGTGGCGCCGATGCCATTCCCGAGGTAGTCGATCTTGATCGTGTAGGTCCCGTTCGTCGGGATCTGGAACGGCGCGGTCGATCCATCCGTCGGGAAGGACGAGTTCTGGATCGGGCCGCCGAACGTGTCCACGACCACCTGGCCGGTCGGGCCGGTGATGGTGATCTGCACGGGCACGGCGATGGCCGGGCCGAGGGACAGCGTGTACGGCGGGTCGGTCGCGACGCCCGTGAACGTGACGGTGGCGTTCTGCCCCGGCACGGTCGTGGTCGGCGTGACCGTCGCACCGTTCTTGGTGATGGTCGTCGAGATGTCAGCGGGCACCGTGTAGAGCTTCAGGGTGGCGCTGCCGGTGTTCGCACCGATCGGGTCGAGCTTGATCTTGTACGTGCCGGCCACCGGAAGCACCTTGGTGTCCATGAAGTTGCCGTCAGTCCCGAGCGAGAACGGCCCGTAGAAGGTCGTGCCGTCGGGCTTCAGGATGGTGACGAGCGTGCCGCCGCCGGGCGACGAGCCGATCGAGACACTCGACAGGGCGAGGCTGATCCGCTGGTTCAGCGTCCCGGTGAACGAGTACTGGATGTTCTGGCCGGGGACCGTGTTGGTCACCACGGTGGACGCGCCGGTGGTCAGGATCGTGCCCGAGGCGTCGGCCGGGACCGTGTACAGCGTCGCGGTCAGCGAGCCGGTGTTCACGCCCTGCGGGTCGACCTTGATCGTGTAGGTGCCCGCGGTGGCGAGCGTCGTGACGTCGATGTAGCCGCCGTTGGTGCCCACGCTGGTCGGGATCCCGACCGTGGTGGAGCCCTTGAGCAGGGTGACGGTGGTGCCCGACACGGCGTTCGAGCCGATCGTGACGGGGTTCAGCTTGATGCTGATCTTCTGGTTGGCCGTGGCGGTGAACGTGAGCTTCATGTTCTGGCCCGGCACCGTGTTGGCCACGGCGACGCCCGCACCGCCGGCCGTGATCGCCGAGGAGACGTCAGCCGGGACGGTGTAGAGGTTGAGCGTGACGTTGCCGGTGTTGGCACCGTCCGGGTCGACCTTGACCGTGTACGTGCCCGCGGCCGCCAGGGTGACCGGCTCGACGAACGAGGCGCTCGTCCCGACGACGACGGGGCCGACAACGGTCGTGTTCGTGGGCGACTTCACCCACACCCGCGCGCCCGAGAACATCGTCCCGAAGTTGGAGGACAGGTTGAGCGCGATTCGCTGGTTCACGGAGCCCGTGAAGGTCAGCGTGCCGTTCTGGCCGGGTGCCGTCGACGTGACGACGGTGGCCGAGCCGTTGGCGGTGATCGTGCCGGTCGTGTCGCTGCCGAAGTTCGCGAGCCCCAGCGTGATGCCGCCGGTGTTGGCGCCCTGCGGGTCGACCTTGATCGTGTAGGTGCCGGTCGTCGGCAGGCTCACCGGCTCGATGAACTTGCCGTTGGTGCCGACGGACGTGGCCGCCACGAGGGCGGTCGCGTCGGGCTTCAGGATCGTGACGTTGGTGCCGCTGATCGTGTTGGCGCCGATGGTGTTGGCGGTCAGGTTCAGGCTGACCTTCTGGCCGGCGGTGCCGGCGAAGGTCTCGGTCGCGTTCTGGCCGGGGTTGCCGGCGGCGAACGTCAGTGCGAGCGGCGTGCCCGCGGTGATCGTGCCGGCCTGGTCGCTTGCGATGTCATACACCGTGACGGTCGTCGAGCCGGCGTACCACTGCCGTGGGTCGATCTTGACCGTGTACGTCCCGGTGGTCGGGATCGTGAACGGCTCGAGGAAGCTCCCGGAGCTCCCGAAGTTCGAGTTGGCGACGAGCACCGACAGGTCGGGCTTCAGCACCGAGACCCGCGCCGAGTTGATTGCATTGCCGTTGATGGTGACGGGCGCGAGCTTGATGCTCACGCGGTGGCCGGCCGTACCGGTGAAGGTGACGGTGCCGTTCTGGCCCTGCGTCAATGCCACCGGAACCGCAGCTCCGCCCGGCGTCGCCGAGGTGGTCGAGTCGGTGGGGACGGTCCAGAGCGCGACCGTGGCCTTGCCCTTGTAGGTGCTCTGGCCGTCGAGGATGAGCTTGTAGGTGCCGGTGACCGGCGTCGAGACCGGCTCCATGAACGTCCCGCTCGAGCCGACGTCGAACGGCGACACGAGCGTCGAGCCGTCCGGCTTCTGAATCGAGACCTTGATGCCCGTGTTGGGCTTGGGGCTCATCGTGACGCCGTAGATCCGCAAGGCGACGCGGTTCCCGGCGGTCCCGGCGAATGTCAGCGTGGCGTTCTCGCCGCCGGTCGTCGTCGTGGTCGTGACGGGCGTCCCGTTCGCCGTGATGGTGTAGCTGGACGCGGTGGCAGGGCCGGCAATGACGGCCAGCGCCCCGACGCACGCGAGGAGCAGCGTCGGCCGGCGGAGCCGGCGGCTGCCCACGGCATGCCGTACTGAGTGGAGCATGGTGAAAAGTCCTTCGTGAAGGCGCAGCGAGCGCGCGGGAGGAGAAAACGAGAAGTCTGTTTCTCAGGATCGGCGCTCGCAGGGGGTGTCGGCCACCCCCGGACGGGGGGAACGGGGTCCCCTGACCCCTTAAGGAATTGTTCGGCCTCGCGCCGCCGGCGGCGGGCCTACGCGCGAATTTCGGAGAAGTGGATCACCGTGACGTTGTCGTCCTCTGAGACGTCACGGTTGTAGAGCTGGCCCAGAAAGTGCGTGAACTCGTCGATGTGGCGCATCTCGGGATTGTCGTGCTGGATCTCGCGCGGCGAGACCTCCCGGAGCGGCTTCACCTCGACCTTGTCGATCACGGCGTCGAACACCTTCTCGCGGATGCCGTAGCGCTGCCCGACCAGCACCATCACGACCTGCCCCTTGCGGTACTTGGAGGACTTGTCGCCGAGCCTGATGGTCGCCGTCTTTCGCCGGTGGCGGAGCTGGTCCGCCACCACGGAGGAGTAGAAGTTGAGGGCGTTCACCGGCGACGGCATCATATCGGCCTCTCCAGATCGCTCGCGATTCCTGCGCTACTGTCGCACGACTGTGCGGCGCCCGCGCGTCATCTACTGGGTCGTCTTCCTCGACGCGCTCCTCTTGTTCGCGATCGTGCCCCTCCTCCCGCAGTACGTCCGCGATCTCGACATGTCGAAGACGCAGGCCGGAATCGCGGTCGGGGCCTACTCCGGAGCGGTGCTCGTCGGCTCTCCGATCGTCGGTCACTGGAGCGCGCGGATCGGGGCGCGGCGGCTGACGATCTTCGGGGTTGCGCTCCTGGCCGTGGCGACGCTGGCCCTGGCCGAGGTCTCGAGCTTCGCGGGCCTCTTCGGCGTGCGGGTCGGCCAGGGGCTCTCGTCGGCCGTGTCGTGGACGGCCGGCATGGCGTGGCTCTCGGAGGCCAGCCCGCCGTCGGAGCGCGGGCGCGTGCTGGGCGCTGCGATGTCGTTTGCCAGCGTCGGCACGCTCGTCGGGCCGGTCGTCGGCGGGATACTCGGCTCGGCCTACGGCGTGAAGGTGCCGTTCATCGTGCTCGGCCTGGCCGCGGCGGGCCTGACCGTCGCCTGTCTTGCAGCGCCTCCGGCCCCGGAGGCGGCAGAGCCCGTGCCGTTCCGCGCGCTGGCCCGCACGCTGCGCGAGAGCCGCCTCGTGCTGGCGGCGCTCGTGGTGATGACGCTCGTGGCCACCGTCTCCGGCACGCTCGACACGCTGGTGCCGCTGCGAATGGGCCAGGCCGGGTACTCCGCGATCGCGATCACCGGGGTGCTGACGGTGGCCGGCGTGCTCGCGACTGTCTGCAACTACAGCGTCGGGCGCCTCTTCGACCGGATCGGCGGCATCCGCATCGCGGTGGTGTCGATGCTGGCCACCGCGGCCCTCGTCGCGCTGCCGGTGGTGTTCGCGGCGGCCGTGGTCGTGATCGCGGTCTTCCTGATATCGACGCCGCCGATCGCCGGCCAGTACGCCGTCGCGTTCCCGTTGTGCGCCGCCGGCGCCGACGGCGCGGGCATCGCCCACTCGAGCGTGTTCGGGATCCTGAACCTCGCATGGGGGCTCGGGTTCCTGATCGGCCCCGCCGCCGGAGCCGCGATCGCCGAGGCGAGCTCCGATCGGGTGACGTACGCGCTTCTCGTCGCGCTCATGGTCGTCGTGGCTGCGAACGTGCGCTCGTTGGCACTCTCCAGGTAGAAGTGCCAACGATCCCGGTTGACGGTGGCCCTCCGGCTGCTATCATCGGGTTCGGCACTCTCAAGGGTAGAGTGCCAACGCACTTGTCATCCACGATCGACCAGGAGGGTTGCATGGACTTGAAGCCACTGGGCGACCGCGTCATCGTCGAGGTCCTCGATGAGGAAGAGACGACGTTCAGCGGAATCGTTCTGCCCGACACGGCCAAGGAGAAGCCCCAGCGCGGCAAGGTGCTCGCAGTGGGCCCCGGCAAGTACGAGGACGGCAAGCTCGTCCCGCTCGACGTCAAGAAGGGCGACGAGGTCATCTTTTCCAAGTATGGCGGCACCGAGGTCAAGGTCTCCGGTGACGAGTACCTGATCCTGCGCGAGTCGGACATCCTCGCCAAGGTCGCCACCAGCAAGGTCGCCGCGAAGGCGTAGGGGAGGACTGTATGGCACACAAGGAGCTGAAGTTCAGTGAGGACGCCCGCCGCTCGTTGCAGCGGGGCGTCGACACCCTGGCCGACGCCGTCAAGGTGACGCTCGGCCCCAAGGGCCGCTACGTGGTGCTCGACAAGAAGTTCGGCGCCCCGACCATCACGAACGACGGGGTGACCATCGCCCGCGAGATCGAGGTCGAGGACGTCTTCGAGAACCAGGGCGCGCAGCTCGTCCGCGAGGTCGCCACGGCGACCAACGACGTTGCCGGTGACGGCACGACGACCGCCACGGTGCTCGCCCAGGCCATCGTCCACGAGGGACTGAAGAACGTCTCCGCCGGCGCGAACCCGATGGCGCTCAAGCGCGGCATCGAGGCAGCGGTCGGCGCGGTCGTCGACGACATCAAGTCGCAGTCGAAGGAGATCTCGGGCAAGGAGGACATCGCCCGGGTCGCCACCATCTCGGCTCGCGACCGCGAGATCGGCGACGTCATCGCCGATGCCATCGAGAAGGTCGGCAAGGACGGCGTGGTGAACGTCGAGGAGGGCCAGACTTTCGGCCTCGAGCTCGAGTTCACCGAGGGCATGCAGTTCGACAAGGGCTACCTGTCCCCGTACATGATCACCGATTCCGAGCGCATGGAAGCGGTCATGGACGACCCGTACATCCTGATCGCCAACCAGAAGATCGGCGCCGTCAAGGACCTCCTGCCCGTGCTCGAGCAGGTCATCCAGAACGGCCGGCCGCTGCTGATCGTGGCCGAGGACGTCGAGGGCGAGTCGCTCGCGACGGTCGTCGTCAACAAGCTCCGCGGCACCTTCACCGCCGTCGCCGTCAAGGCGCCGGGCTTCGGTGACCGCCGCAAGCGGATGCTCGAGGACATCGGCATCCTGACCGGCGGCGAGGTCATCACCGAGGACATGGGCCTCAAGCTCGAGAACACCACGCTCGCGCAGCTCGGCAAGGCCCGCAAGGTCGTCGTCGACAAGGACGCGACCACCATCATCGACGGTGCGGGCGAAAGCGATGCGATCAAGGGCCGGATCAAGCAGATCAAGTCCGAGATCGAGTCCACCGACTCCGACTTCGACCGCGAGAAGCTGCAGGAGCGGCTGGCCAAGCTGGCCGGCGGCGTCGCGGTGGTAAAGGTCGGCGCTGCCACCGAGACCGAGATGAAGGAGAAGAAGCACCGCGTCGAGGACGCGCTGCAGGCCACCCGGGCCGCCCTCGAGGAGGGCATCGTGCCGGGCGGCGGAGTTGCGCTGCTGCACGCCATCAAGGCGGTTGACGCAACCAAGCTGGAGGGTGACGAGCGCACCGGCGCGATGATCGTGGAGCGCGCCCTGCAGGAGCCCCTCCGCCAGCTGGCTGCCAACGCCGGCCTGGAGGGCTCGGTTGTGGTGAACGACGTGCGGGCGGCCAAGGCCGGCCAGGGACTGAACGTCGACACCGGCGAGATCGTCGACCTGGTCAAGGCGGGCATCATCGATCCCGCCATGGTCACCCGGTCGGCGCTGCAGAACGCGGCATCGATCGCCAAGAACATCCTCACCACTGAGGCAATCGTGGCGGAGGCGCCCGAGAAGGCAGCACCGGCGCCCATGGGCGGCGGCATGCCCGACATGATGTAGTCCCGGCCTATCGGAACT
>JBOHBE010000383.1:0-17303 GCA_050698235.1 Gaiellales bacterium | reverse complement strand
CACGAACATCGTCGCGATCCTGATCATTCCGCTGCTGGCGCGGTAAGGCTGTGCAACAACGGGGTCTGACCCCGATGTTGCGGACCACCGGGGCCAGGCCCCCATTCGGGGGCCTGGCCCCATGGTTGTCGCGCAGGCCGTGGCTCCGGGCATAATCGGCGCATGCCGCTGAAGCGACGCCAAGCCGGCGGGCTCCATCGCGTCCTGGGGACCGCCGCGCTCTTCTCGACGGCGTACGGCAACGTCGGTTCGTCGATCTACTACGCGCTCGGCCTCGTCACCGTGTTCGCCCTCGGGCTGACACCGCTGGCGTTCTTCATCTCGGGAGCGATCTTCTTCTTCACGGCGGTGACCTACGCCGAGGCGACAGCGCGGTTCCCGGAGGCGGGCGGCTCGTCGTCGTTCACCCGGCACGCGTTCAACGAGGCCGTGTCGTTCTTCGCCGGCTGGGCGCAGATGCTGAACTACACCGTCACGATCGCCATCTCGGCGATCTTCGTGCCGCACTACCTGGCGATCTTCGGTGGCGGCGACACGCTTCGCACCCATCCGGTGGACATCATCGGCGGCGGGCTGGTGGTCGTGCTGCTCGCCGCCCTCAACATCGTCGGCGTGAAGGAGGCGGCGGGGCTGAACATCTTCCTGGCTCTGGCCGACCTCGGGACGCAGGGCCTCCTCGTCGTCATCGGGCTCTTCGTCGTGTTCTCTCCCGAGACGCTCCAGTCGAACGTCCATCTCGGCGTGACGCCGTCCTGGAGCGACTTCATCGTCTCGATCCCGGTTGCGATGGTGGCTTACACGGGCATTGAGACCATCTCGAACATGGCCGAGGAGGCGATCGACCCGCCGCGCCACGTGCCGCGGTCGATCATGTACGTGGTCATCGCCGTCTTTGCGATCTACGCATTCCTACCGTCCGTGGCGCTCTCGGCCCTTCCCGTCGGGCCGGCGACGCAGCAACAGGTGCGCGACACGAAGACGTTTGACTGCACGAACCAGGACATCAAGGTGGGCGATCCCACCTCCGACCTGGCCTGCCGCTACGCCAACGACCCGGTGGCGGGCTTGGTCAGGAACCTGAACCTGCCCCAGACGGTCGAGAGCGGCCTTGGCTACTACGTCGCCATCCTTGCGGGAACGATCCTGATCATCGCGACCAACGCGGGGATCATCGGGGTGTCAAGACTCACCTACTCAATGGGCCAGCACCGCCAGTTGCCCGAGGCGCTGCGGCGCATCCATCCACGCTTCTCGACGCCGTACATCGCGATCGCCCTCTACAGCGTCCTCGCGATCGCGCTCATGCTCGGGAACTCGACCTTCCTCGGCAACATCTATGCGTTCGGAGCGATGCTGTCGTTCACGCTCGCGCACGCATCGGTGATCTGGATGCGGCACACAATGTCGGGAGACGACATGCCCTACCGCGGGCCGCTCTCCTTCATGGTCGGCTCGTACGACCTGCCGCTCTTCGCGGTGCTCGGCGGGCTGGCGACGCTCGCGTTCTGGCTCGTCACGATCGTCCTGCACTTCTCCGACAACGTCGCGCCGGTCGGGCTCGCCTGGCTCTTCATCGGAATGGTCGTCTACGTCGTCTACCGGCGAACCCAGGGCCTCCCGCTCACCGAGACCGTCCTTGCGCCCACGGCGGTCTTCGGCCCGGCCGTCGAGGTCGAGTACCGCTCGATCCTGCTGCCGCTCACGTCGCACACCGTCACCGACGAGATGACCGTGACCGCGCTGCGGCTCGCCGCCGAGTCGGGCACGAAGCTCATCGCGCTCTATCCGATCCAGGTGCCGCTCAACCGTTCGCTGGCCGACCCGATGGAGGACGAGGCGCACCAGGCCGAACGGGAGCTCAGAGAGGCGGCCGCACTCGGGAGCCAGTACGGCGTGAGCGTCATCACCCGCATCGTCCGCACGCGGAACGTCGGCGAGGCGATCGTCGACGAGGCTCGCCGGCGCGGGTCCGAGATCATCGTGCTCGGCGCCGAGCAGCGAAAGCGCGGCGGTGAGCGCATGTTCGGGCGGGTGATCGACTACGTGCTGCGAAATGCCGACTGCCGGGTGATGGTCGGAACGCAGGCTGCCGGCACACCATGATCGTCGCGAGCCGTGTCATCGCCTTCGTGCTCCTCGGGCTCGGGGTCGCGATCCTTGCCGAGACCGTGTGGCTGGGCGGCGGGCAGGTGGGCTTCCTGGCGGGCGCGGTCTTCATCATCCTCGGCGTGATCCGGCTGCGCGCGCTCCGCTCGTGACCGACGGCGGCGCCGCTGCCCAGGCTGCTGCGGACGCCTTCCGCGAGCACTGGGCCCGCGCGGTCGGCGCTCTGTGGCGCCGGTTCGGCGACCCCGATCTGGCCGAGGAGTCGGTGCAGGAGGCGTTCAGCCGGGCCGCCGCGCGCTGGCCGGTCGAGGGCGTGCCCGACGAGCCCGCCGCGTGGGTGATCGCGACGGCCGGAAACGTCGCGCTCGATCGCATCCGCCGCGACCGGACGCTGGCATCGAAGCTGCCGCAACTCGAGGGGCCGGGCGTCGAGCCAGCCCCCGACCTTCCGGACGACCGGCTTCCGGACGACCGCCTCGAGCTGATCTTCGCCTGCTGCCACCCGGCGCTCGCTACCGAGGCGCAGGTGGCGCTCACACTGCGTCTGGCCGGCGGGCTCTCGACGCCCGAGATCGCGCGCGCCTTCCTCGTCACCGAGCCCGTGATGGCGCAGCGTCTGGTGCGGGCGAAGCGGCGGCTCCGCGTCGCGGGCATCGGCCTTCGCGAGTCGCCGAGCCCCGTCCTGCCCGAGCGGCTCGACCAGGTGATGGCCGTCCTCTACCTGACCTTCAACGAGGGCTATGCGGCGTCGTCCGGTGACTCGCCCGTGCGACACGACCTGTGCGGCGAGGCGATCCGGCTCACCCGGATCCTCGCGTCGCTCCTTCCCGGCGAGCCCGAGCCGGCGGGCCTGGCGGCGCTCATGCTCTTCCAGCACGCGCGTGCGCCCGCGCGGATCGGGGCCGACGGGATGCCCGTCCTGCTCGACGACCAGGACCGGCGGCTGTGGGACGCCGACCTCATAGCTCAGGGCGAGATCGCGATCCACGACGCCGCGGAGGCCGGGTGGGTCGGCGGGTACTGCCTCCAGGCGGCGATCGCCCGCGAGCACGTCCGGGCCGCGACGGCGGCCGACACCGATTGGCTGGCGATCGCGGCCCTCTACGCAGACCTCGCCGCCGTCTCGCCCTCGCCGGTCGTCGACCTGAACCGCGCCGTGGCGGTGTCGATGAGCGAGGGGCCGGAGGCCGGCCTGCTGCTCGTCGACCGCCTCGTGGATCAGGGGGCGCTTGCGGGATATCACCTTCTGCCGGCCGCCCGCGCCGACATGCTCCGCCGGCTCGGCCGAAGCGCCGAGGCGCTCGACGAGTACCGGCGCGCGCTCGAGCTCGCGCCCGGGGGCGCCGATCGGGCGTTCCTCGCCGGCCGGTGCAGAGAGATGCAGGCAGTCATGGGCGCAAACTAAGCTCTCCCCGATGGCGCGCAAGATCCCCTCGTTGGGCCGGTTCCTGGGCGTCAGGGCGCTGTACGCGATGGCGTACGGCGAGATCTCGAGCTCGCTTTACTACGCGCTCGGCATCACGGCCGTCTACGCCCTCTCGCTGACCCCGGTCGTCTTCGCCGTCGCGGGCCTCATCTTCGCCCTCGCGGCCGCGGCGTATGCCGAGGGCGGCGCGACGATTCCCGAGGCGGGCGGTGCGTCAGCGTTCGCCCGGCGAGCCTTCAACGACCTGGTGGGGTTCATCGCCGGGTGGGCGACCGTGCTCGACTTCGTGCTCGCGATCTCGCTCTCGGCGCTGTTCCTGCCGTACTACTTCGCCGGCGCGCTGGGACAGTACGGCTGGTTCCACCATCAGCCCGGCCGCGCAACGCTGGTCGCGGTCGCGATCGTCCTCGTCGTCACCGTGATCCGCATGGTCCGGCGTACGGACGCCTACACCATCGGCGTCGTCGTCGCCGCCCTCGATCTCGTCGTTCAGGTGGGGATCGCGATCTTCGGGCTCATGCTCCTCTTCTCGGTCGACGCTCTCAAGAACAGCATCGATCTCGGCCACGTGCCGACCTGGAACTCGCTGGCGTTCGCCCTTCCCATCGCGATGATCGGCTATACCGGCCTCGAGAAGGTCGGCAGCCTGGCCGGCGTGGCCAAGAACCCCGAGAAGACCCTGCCCGACAGCGTCCGAACGTCGGTATTCACGGTCGTCATCGTCTACGCCGCCGTCGCGACCGCCGCGGTGTCGGCCTTCCCCGCGCATCCGGACGGCAGCAAGCCCGGCGGCACGACGCTGCTGGCCACGCAGTGGGTGGACACGCCGATGCTCGGCCTGGCGCACGCGATCGGCGAGAAGGGCCCGAGCTGGGTCGAGAGCCTGCTTCGGATCGGGGTTGGGTTCACCGCCTGCACGATCCTCCTCATGGCCATCGCCACCAGCTTCTCGGGCTGCGCCCGGCTGGGGGAGGCGATGGGCCGGCACACGCAGCTCCCGCCCGTCTTCGGCCGCACGAGTCGCCGGGTGCTGGCACCGCCGGCGGCGATCATCTCGGTCTCAGTCCTCGCAGTCGGCTTCCTCGTCGTCGGCTCGTTCTTCTCCGGCGAGGAGACGCTCACGCTCGCCTCGCTCTACTCGTTCGGGATTCTGATCGCCTTCATGCTGACCCAGGCGGCGATCATCTGGCTGCGGATCTCCGAGCCCGACCTGCCGAGGCCGTTCATGATGAAGGGCAACGTCTGGGTCCGCCGGCGGCTTATCCCCGTGACGTCGATCGTCGGCGTCGTGCTCTCGTTCGCCGCGTGGGTCGTCGCGCTGGGCACGCACCCCGGCGCGCGGGTCGTCGGCCCGCTGTGGATGCTCGGCGGGCTCGTGATCTATGCGGGAACGCGCATCCGCGCGGGGCTCCCGCTGATCGAGCGGGTCGAGGACGCCGTGCTGCCCTCCGAGGACGTGACCGACATCGCGTTCTCGACCGTCGTCGTGCCGCTGGAGCGGCTCGACGCGATCGCGGAGGAGACGATGGCGACGGCCTGCCGCCTGGCGGTGGAGGCCGGAGCGGCCGTCGTCGGCGTGAGCGCGATCTACGTCCCCGTCCGTGAGGCGCTCGACACGGAGCTGCCGGAGCGCGAGGCCGAAGTCGCCGCCGTGCAGGCGATGGCCGCCTCGCTGGCCGACGAGTACGGGGTCGAGTATCGCCCCGTCGTCGCTCGCACCCGCAGCCCCGGGAGGCTCGTCGTCGACGCCGCCATCGAGCACGATGCGGGCCTGATCGTCGTCGGCTCGCCGCAGAAGCACCGCGTCGCCCGAAGCGTCCACGAGGAGTTCTTCGGGCAGACGGTCGACTTCATCCTGCGCAAGGCGCCATGCCGCGTGATCGTGACGCACTTCCCCGCGGGCGCGGAGCTCGCGGAGGTCTAGATGGTCAGCCCCCGCGCTCGAGCACGGGCAGCACGACCGGCTCGGAGCGGCTGAATCCGAGCGCCCCGACGGCCGCCGCTGCGTCGCGCACGGCGCCCTCGCGGGCGCGGTGGGTGAGGATGACGATGTGGACGCCGTCGAGCGACCGCTGCACGACCTGCGCCACGGAGGCGCCCCGGTCGGCCAGCGCCTGGGCGACCTGGGCGAGCACGCCGGGCTCGTCCTCGACGTCGAATCGCAGGTAGAACGGGCTCTCGAGCTCGCGCACCGGCAGCCGGTCGAGCCCGCGGAAGTAGCCGTCATGCTGGAGGAAGCCCGTGCCCCGCGTGCCGATCACCGCGAGCAGGTCGCCGATGACGGCGGTCGCGGTCTCGGCACCGCCCGCACCCGGCCCTTCGAGAATGACCTCGCGGATCGACTCGCCCCGGAGCATCACGGCGTTGAATGCCCCCTCGACCGTGGCCAGCGGGTGGTCGCGGGCGACGAGGTAGGGGTGCACGCGCGCCACGACGGCCGAGCCGGACTGGATGGCCGAGGCGATCAGCTTGGTCGCATAACCGAGCTCGGCCCCGTGCTCGACATCGGCGAGATCGAGCCGGTCGATGCCGACGTACTCGACCTCCTCCAGCCGGACGCGGGTATGAAAGGCGATCGACGCGAGGATGGCGATCTTGGCCGCTGCGTCGGCGCCCGTCACATCCTCGGTCGGGTCGGCCTCCGCGTACCCGAGCCGCTGGGCCTCGGCGAGCGCGTCGGCGTAGGCCGCGCCGGTCTGCACCATCTGGCTCAGGATGAAGTTCGTCGTCCCGTTCACTATGCCGTCGATGCGGTGGACGCCGCTCACGATCATCGACTCCCGCAGGACCTTGATCACCGGAATCGCCGCGCACACGCTGGCCTCGAAGCGCAGCTGGACGCCGTGCGCCTCGGCGGCGCCGAAGAGCTCCTCGCCGTACCGGGCGAGCAGCTGCTTGTTGGCCGAGACGACCGACTTCCCGGCCTCGAGGAGGGCGAGCACGTGCTCGCGGGTGGGCTCGATCCCGCCCATGACCTCGGCCACGACCGAGATCGAGTCGTCGTCGCGGAGGCGGGCGAAGTCGGTCGTGAGGAGGCCGGCCGGGGCGTCGGCGTGCCGGCTCGGATCGCGCACGAGCGCCGCCGCGACCTCGACGGGGCCGCCCGTCACGCGCGCGATTGCCGCGGCTCCGCCGTCGAGGAGGCGATGGACGGCCGCACCGACGGTTCCGTAGCCGAGGAGGCCGATACGGGTGGCCGACATTGGCCGCGACGATACTCGTTCAGGCGCTAGGCTTGATGCATGAAACTCTTGATTGTTGGATGCGGCCGGGTCGGCTCGGCAATCGCCACCCGCATGGCCGCAGATGGGCACGACGTTTCCGTCATCGACGACGACCCCGAGGCGCTCGCACGCCTGCCCGAGGATTGGCCCGGCCAGTTCGTCCAGGGCCACGCCCTCGACATCGACGTCCTCATCGATGCGGGGATCGAAACGGCCGACGCATGCGTCGTCGCAACCGACGGCGACAACACGAACATCGTGATCGCGCAGGTGGCGCAGAAGCGGTTCCACTGCCCCTGCGTCGTCACGCGCATCCTCGACCCGGCACGGGCGGCGTTCTACTCGTCGCTCGGGCTCCAGACGGTCTGCGCGACCTCGGCGGCTATCGAATCCACCACCCAGGCCATCTGCGCGACGCCCGGCCGGGCGGCATAGGAGCCCTGTGTACATCCTGATCGCGGGAGGGGGGAAGGTCGGCTCGAACCTTGCCTCCACCCTTCTCAAGATGGGCCATGAGGTGACGCTGCTCGACAACGACCGCGGCAGGTACGCCTCTCTCGAGACGAAGTTCGAACACGTCGCCCGCTACGGCGACGCGACCGAGCTCTTCGTCCTCGAACGGGCCGGGGTCGAGCGGGCCGACCTGGTCGTCGCCGTCACCGGGGACGACGAGGACAACATCATCGTCTGCCAGGTCGCTAAGGAGAAGTACGGCGTGGCGAAGTGCATCGCGCGGGTGAACGACCCGCGCAACCAGCCGCACTTCGACATGGTCGGCATCAATCTGACGGTGTCGGCCACCGCCACGATCCTGGCCCTGATAGAGCACGAGCTGCCGGCGCACGAGCTGGTGACGCTGCTCGACCTGCGGCGCGAGAACCTCGAGATCGTCGAGTTCGCCATCGACCAGGACTCACCGGCCGCGGGCAGGATGGTCCGCGACCTGAACCTCCCCGGAAAGTCGCGTCTCATCTCGGTGAGCCGCGCCGGCCGCGCGGAGATCGCGATCGGCGAGACCGAGCTCCGGCCCGGCGATCTCGTGATGGCGATCCTCGAGCCCGGCTCCGAGGAGGACCTGAAGCGGGTCCTCATGCCGGCCGTCATCTAGCCGTCCCGTGGCCGGCCTGATCGAGCGCTACCGCGACCGGCTTCCCGTCACCGACCGGACGCCCGTCATCACGCTCGATGAGGGGTCGACGCCGCTCCTGCCCGCGCCCCGGATCTCGGCACTGGTCGGCGCCGACGTCTATCTGAAGTACGAGGGCGCCAACCCCACCGGGTCGTTCAAGGACCGGGGGATGACGGTCGCGGTGTCGAAGGCGCTCGAGGAGGGCGCCACGGCCGCGGTGTGCGCGTCGACCGGGAACACGTCGGCCTCGGCGGCCGCGTATTGCGGGCGGGCCGGCATCCGCCTGGCCGTCGTCCTGCCCGAGGGAGCGATCGCGCGCGGGAAGCTCGCTCAGGCCCAGATCTGCGGCGCGCGCGTCGTCGCGGTGCAGGGGGATTTCGACGACGCGCTGCGGCTTGTGCGCGAGCTCGTCGAGCGGCGCCCGCTCGCGCTTCTGAACTCGGTCAACCCGCACCGTATCGAGGGCCAGAAGACCGCCGCGTTCGAGGTGCTCGAGCAGCTCGGGAGGACGCCCGAGTGGGTCTCGCTCCCCGTTGGCAACGGAGGCAACATAACCGCGTACTGGAAGGGCTTCCGCGAGTCGGGCGTCGCGCCGCGGATGCTCGCCGGCCAGGCCGAGGGCGCGGCGCCCCTCGTCACGGGCCGCCCGGTGCCGAGCCCGCAGACCGTCGCGACGGCCATCCGGATCGGCAACCCGGCCCGGCTCGAGGAGGCCACGGCCGCCGTCCGCGAGTCGAACGGCGCCGTCCGCGCGATGCCCGACGACCGCATCCTGAGCGCGTATCGGCTTCTGGCCCAGGAGGAGGGCGTCTTCTGCGAGCCCGCGTCCGCAACCTCTGTCGCGGCGCTCATCGACGCGGTCGCCGACGGCCTCGTCGCGCCGGGCTCGACGGTCGTCTGCGTCCTCACCGGCCACGGCCTCAAGGATCCCGACATCGCCGGCGCCGAGGGCGCCGAGATCGTGCGTTCCCCGCCCGATGTCGAGAGCCTCGAGGAGCTGGCGCTGGGCGCGGAGCCCGTCAGTGCCTGAGCGGATGCACGTCTCGGCGCCGGCGTCGGCCGCCAACCTGGGCCCGGGGTTCGACTGCCTGGCGGTCGCGCTCGACCTCAGAAACGAGGTCGCGATCGGACCCGGAGACGGGGAGGGCGTCGAGGTGACGGTCGAGGGCGAGGGCGTGCGGTCCGCCTCGCGAGGCCGCGACAACCTCTTCGTGCGGGCGTTCTCGTCGGCCGGAGCCGATCCGTCGGGCCTGCGGTTCGAGATGCGAAACCGCATCCCGTTCTACCGCGGCCTGGGGTCGAGTGCCGCGACGATCTCGGCCGGCGTCGTCGCGGGGCTGGCATGGACGGGCCGGGAGGCGGACCCGCTCCCGGGCGCCGTCCGGCTCGAGGGTCACCCCGACAACGTCGCGGCGGCGCTCCTCGGCGGGCTCACGCTGGCGTGGGCTCGTGACGACGGCCCGGCCGCCGTCCGCCTCACGGTCGAGTGCCCGGTCGACTTCGTCGTCGCGGTGCCCGAGGACGAGCTCCCGACCAAGCTCGCGCGGGAGGCGCTGCCCGAGGCGATCGCCCACGCGGACGCCGCGCACACGACCGCACGGGCCGCGCTGCTCGTGGCCGCGCTCGAGTCGGGCAGGGTCGAGCTCCTGGCCGACGCGCTCGACGACCGCCTCCACGAGCCGTACCGGGCGCCGTTCGTACCGCTCCTGGGCGCCGTCCGGGGCCGGCTCGGCGGGTTGCCGGCCTACGGGGCGACCATCTCGGGCGCCGGGCCGTCGGTGCTCGTGTGGTGCGAGCGCGGGGCGGCGGATGCCGTCGCCGGCTCGCTCGCCGGAGTCGCGCCTCGGATCCTGCCGCTGCCGGTCGCCGACGCCGGCGTCGTCGTCGGCTAGCGGTTCTCGCGGACGTCCGGCCCGCGCCTGCCCAGAGCGGCGTAGGCCAGCGTCTGGAGCGAGCTGTTCAGCTCGTGCAGCTCTTCGGCGATCCGGTTCAGGCCCTCGAGCCCGTCGAGCCGGCGGCCGATCACCTCGAGCTCGCGCCGCAGCTGCTCGATCCGGTCGAGCAGCGTCTCGAGCCGGCGGTCGGAGTCGTCAATCACGTCGGCACCGCCGTTTCGCCGGCCAGCGCGAGGAGCTCGTCCAGGCCGTTCTCGACCAGGACGGCGTCGGTGAGCCTCAGGCTCGACGCCGCACTCGACGCCGACGTCGCGATCTCCACCTGGTCGATCAGGCGCGCCACGCCAAGATGGTGGAGCAGCACCTCGGTCGCCTCCGCCGGGCCGGGCGAGGCCCAGACGAGGCGAACGCCGGACGTGTGCAGGCGCCGAAGCGTCGCGTTGACGGCTGCGCCGGGGCGGACTCGCACGGGGATGTGCTCCTCGTAGTAGCGGCGCAGCTCGCCGCGCCAGTCCACATCCGAGCCGGCCCAGGTGTCGAGCACGAGCACAGCCGCGGCCCGGTCGTCCGGGAGCGGGGCGGCGGGGAACTCCTTGGCACGGCCGAGCTTGCGCGCGACGTGCTCCACCGCCTCCTGGAAGAGCGCCTCGGTTGGCGCGAGCTCGGGCTCCCACAGCACTGCTGCCCTCGACATTGCCGGTCAGCGTAGCGATTCGGCCGGGAACCCGCGTTCCCTCATCCACGCTCGGAGCGGCACGTCGGCATCGGTCGGGAGCCAGTGGCCGTCGGCCGTCGCGGCGGCGCCGAGGAGCTGGCGCTGGATGGGCGAGAGGGCCTCGAACCACGCGGCCGACCGGGGATACCCATCCCGGGCGCGGATCCACCGGTACGTGTAGCCGAGGAAGAGCGCGCGGCGTGTCGTCCGCGAACGGTTCTCGCTGCGCGCGTGCCACAGGCGGCGGTCGAAGATCACCGCGGTCCCCGAAGCCGCCAGGATCTCGACCGCACCGGCGGGTGGCGGGAGCCCCTGCGAGAGATCGTCGGGTCGCGACAGCCGGTTTCGGCGGTGGCTCCCTGGGATCACCTGGAGGTTCCCGCGACCGGCTCGCGAGACGTCGGAGAGAAACCACGCGACCTTGACCGAGAGCCGCGGGCGGGGGTCGCTCTCGATCTCGAGATTCTGGCGGCCGCCGTCCTGGTGCCACCGCCAGGGTGGCGGGCCGTTGGCGAGGGCCGGCGGGTGGACGTCGAGGTGGCAGTGGTAGACGTGCACGTTCCAGCCCAGCGCGGAGCAGATCAAGTCGAGCACGCGCGGCTGGTCGACCAGGCTCGCGAACCCCGGCTCCCGCTCGATGAACCCGAGCGCGTGGACGGCGCCGTTCCCCACCGGGCTCTCGCTCCGACGGACTCGCTCGGTCAGCGTCCTCAGCCGGCGCACCTCGTTCGCGGGCAGCGCGTCGGGGAGGACGACATAGCCGTCGCGCTCGAAGCGATCGACGTCGGCGGAATGGGGTGGCATGCGTCCGGATACGGCCGCCTTGCCGATCGGCGTCCCGGACGGGTGTGCCGGCGCCCGTCACACTTCCGCACCTGTCTTGCAGCGGCTCGACCGTGGCGGTGTGACGGGGCCTCGCCACAAGATGCGAGTACCCCCTCACGCTCGCGAAAGGAACCCCCCGTGCTCTCCCGCCTTCGCCTCCTCGGCGCGCTCGCAGCGGTCGCCGCCGCAGTGGGCGCCGCCCCCGCTGTCGCACACGCCGGCACCTACGACGTGTCGGTCAGCACCGCCGCCGACATCTCCGGCTGGCAGTTCTTCCACGATCCGGGCTTCTACGGCTGCTCGTTCAAGAGCCACCCCGGGCCGTGCGCCGACGGCGACGTCGCGTCGCCGACCCCGCTTCGGATCTTCGCCCTCGGCAGCGCCGCCCACCAGGCGAATGCCTACTGGGAGTGGGTCGCGCCGCAGACCACCACGATCGAGAGCGGCTCGGTGCGGGTCATCACCGCAACCGCCGCCACCGACACCTACGCGTACATGAAGGCTCGCCTCCGCAGCGAGTCGTTCGTCGGCCTGCCGCAGCTCCACACCGCCGCGAACGACGGCACCTTCGTCTGGTCGATCCCCTCCGGGAACGAGGCGATCGGGCTCTTCCTGAAGACCGACGTCGACCGCACATACGGAGACAAGTGGAAGAACACCATCCGCGTCACCGACCTCACCGCGCGGCTTCGCGACGACACCGCCCCAAGCGTTTCGCTGTCGGGCCCGCTGGCGTCGGGCGTCTGGCTCAACCAGTCCCAGCAGGTGAACCTGGCCGTTGATGCCGACGACGCCGGAGCGGGTGTTGCCACCGCATCGCTGCGCGACGGCGCGATCGTGCTCGACTCCGACTCGGTCCCTGCTCAGACCGGGACGCAGCCGGGCATGACGGCCTATTCCGGCACGCTCGGCACCAGCCCGGCGGCGCTCGGCGACGGATCCCACACGCTCGACGTCGTGGTCGCCGACGCCGCCGGCGAGAGCGCGACGACGCCGGTCAAGGTCAAGGTCGACGCGCACGCTCCCGTGGCGCTCGCGATGACGCCGTCCGCGCCGACCGCCGATCTGCGGCCGGCCGTGTCCTTCTCGATCGATCCCGGCCCGAGCGGGCTGGGCACCTTCGAGGCGACCCTCGACGGCAAGCCGATGCAGATCACGGACGCCGATGCGACGTTCACACCGGCCGCAGATCTGGCGTACGGAACGCACGCGGTCGCCTATCACGCCACCGACGGAGCCGGCAACACCCGCGACGGCTCGTGGGCGTTCGAGGTTGTCGACACGACTCCGCCGTCGCTCTCACACGCGACGCCGGCCGACGGGTCAAGCGGCGAGGATCGCCGGCCCGAGGTCGCCTTCGACGTGGCCGATGCCGGTGTTGGCGTCGACCCGGGATCGCTGCATGTGGTCCTCGACGGCGTCGACGTTGTGGCGGCCGGCTCCCTGGTCGCCGGCCACTTCTCGCTCGTCCCGGGCGCGAACATGGCCTACGGGTCGCACCACGTGAAGGTCACCGTCGCCGACCGATCGGGGAACGCGATGGCGCCGGCCGAGTGGACGTTCCACGTGGCCGATGTCACCGCACCCGTCCTGTCCGACCCGACGCCCAAGAACGGCTCGTCGGGCGCCGATCGCACCCCGGCCATCTCGCTCCAGATCTCGGATGACGGGATCGGCGTGGACCCCGCCACGATCGCAGTCTCGATCGACGGCAACGACATCTCGGCGGCGGGCGGGTTCGTCGACGGACGGTTCTCGTACCTCCCGGCAACTCCGCTCGGGTTCGGCGTCCACACGATCTCGGCCCGAGCCTCGGATCGGGCGGGCAACGCCTCGCCGGCGCTCGCGTGGTCGTTCACGGTCGCCGACGAGCAGGCGCCGACCATCGCCGGCCAGCGTCCGCTGGCGGGCTCCATCGTCCCAGGCGCCACGGTCATCGCGTTCGACATCTCGGATGCGGGGACCGGAGTTGCGGCCGGCACGCTCCGTGTCGACGTCGACGGCTCCGACGTCGCGTCGTGGGGCACCCTCAACGGAGGCCACTTCTCGTACGCCCCCGGGAACCTGGGGGCCGGCGTGCACACGATCTCGGTCACGGTGGCCGACAACGCCGGAAACGTCGCCGGCCCGGTCATGTGGCAGTTCGCCGTCGCCGATCCGGCCTCGCTCGGTCTGGCGGCGGCGGGAGGCCCCGCGTCGATCGTCGTCGGCCACGCCGCGACGCTCGCGTTCACCGCGACCAGCAACGGGGCCGGGATGGCAGGCGCCCGGGTGCTCGTATCGGCACGGCCCGCCGGCAGCACCGCCTTCGGGCCCGCGCGGATCGTCACCGCCTCGGGCAGCGGGCTGGCCGAGTTCTCGGTCTCGCCGACGCGCACGACCGTGTACCGGGTCGAGCTCGAGGCGGATCCGAGCGTGCAGACCGAGCGCACGCTCGTCGTGCACCAGCGCGTGACGCTGGCAGCGTCGCGACACGCGTTGCGGCACGGCGGCGCCCTCCAGCTGAGCGGCCGGGTGCTCCCCGGACGCGGCGGGCGCGTCTCGATCGAGCTCCTCACGGCCGCCGGCTGGCGCACCGTGGCCCGCCCGGCCCTGAACGCCCGGTCGGCCTACCACGCGACCGTGATCGCGGCGCTCCGCGGGCGCTACGTTCTGCGGGCCGTCGCGGCGGCGACTGCGCGGGATGCCGGAGGCACCAGCGCGACCGTGTCTGTACGGGTGCGCTGATCGGCGGGCGATGGGCGGCCCGGCTCCGGCTGGGCCGCCCACCCCTGTCGGTAGAATCCACGTCGTGGGCACCTCAGCGCTTCCGATCGCCAACCGACCGCCCGTGAGGGCTGTCCGGTAGTGGCGCACGCGGTCACGCCAGACGACTCCCTCCTCGACGCGCTCAACCCGGAACAGCGCGACGCGGTGCGGCACACCGAGGGCCCGCTGCTCGTCGTGGCCGGCGCGGGGTCCGGCAAGACCCGCGTCCTCACCCACCGCGTCGCGCACCTGATCGCCTCCGAGCGGGCGCGGCCGTCCGAGATCCTCGCGATCACGTTCACGAACCGGGCGGCACGCGAGATGCGCGAGCGCGTCGAGCGCCTGGTCGGCGGCCGCACCGCGGCGCGGATGTGGGTCATGACGTTCCACGCCGCGTGCGGAAGGCTCCTGCGCCGTGACGCCGCGCGCGCCGGGTACTCGCCGAGCTTCACGATCTACGACCAGGCCGACCAGCTCCGGCTCGTCAAGGCGTGCACCGAGGAACTCGAGCTCGACCCGAAGCGGTTCGCGCCGCGCGCCGTGCACGCGCGGATCTCGCGCGCCAAGGAGCGGCTGCTCACGGCGGAGGCGTACGCCGAGGAGGTCTCGACCTTCTTCGAGCAGGCGGCGGCCAACGTCTACGCGCTCTACGAGAAGCGGCTCCACGACGCTAACGCGATGGACTTCGACGACCTCATCATGCGGGCCGTGCTCCTGCTCGAGCACGACGAGGAGGCGCGCACCGCCTGGCAGGACCGGTGGCGCTACGTCATGGTCGACGAGTACCAGGACACGAACCACGCCCAGTTCCGGCTCGTGTCGCTCCTGTCCGAGCGCCACCGGAACATCGCGGTGGTCGGCGACCAGGATCAGTCGATCTACGCGTTCCGGGGCGCCGACATCAGAAACATCGCCGAGTTCGAGCACGACTTCCCGGGCGCTCACGTCGTCACGCTCGAGCAGAACTACCGTTCGACGCAGTCGATCCTCGACGCGGCGAATGCGGTCATCGACCGGAACCCGAACCGCAAGCCGAAGCGGCTCTGGTCGGAGCTCGGCGGGGGCGTGCCGGTGCGGGTCGTCGAGACCGACGACGAGCACTCCGAGGCGCGGTTCGTCGCGGGCGAGATCTCCGAGGCGATCGACGGCGGGGCGAGCGCGGCCGACATCGCCGTCTTCTACCGGGTGAACGCGCAGTCGCGCGTGCTCGAGGATCTGCTCGTCCGCCAGGGCGTGCCGTACCGCGTGATCGGTGGCCCACGCTTCTACGAGCGGGCCGAGGTGAAGGACGCGATCGCCTATCTCCAGGTGATCGCCAACCCGGCCGACGAGGTGTCGCTCAGGAGGATCGTGAACCGCCCGCGACGCGGGATCGGCCAGACGACGCTCGAGCGGCTGGCGAAGCACGCGGCCGACATGGGCTGGTCGCTCATGGAGGCCATCGAGCACGCGGCGTCGGTGTCGCTCTCGGCGGCCGCCGCGGGGAAGGTGCGCGAGTTCGCGGCGCTGATGGACGACCTGCGGGCCGAGGCGGCCGAGTCGGGGCCCGCGGCCCTGCTCGAGAAGACGCTCGCGTCGAGCGGCTACATGGACATGCTCGACGCCGAGCGCACCTTCGAGTCGCAGGGCCGGGTCGAGAACCTCCAGGAGCTGGTCGGGGTCGCCCGTGAGTACGAGGAGCGGGGCCAGGAGGAGGCCTCGCTCGACGCGTTCCTCCAGGAGATCTCGCTCTTCTCCGACCAGGACTCGCTCGACGTCGAGCGCGCGGACGTCACCCTGATGACGCTGCACAACGCCAAGGGGCTCGAGTTCCCGGTCGTCTTCGTGATCGGCATGGAGGAGGGGCTCTTCCCGCACCAGCGCTCGCTCGAGGAGGACGCCGAGGACGAGGAGCGGCGGCTCTGCTACGTCGGGATGACCCGCGCCCGCGAGCGGCTCACGCTGACCCACGCGCACAGCCGGACGATCTTCGGCGCCCGCGGGTACAACCTGCCGTCGCGGTTTCTGTCAGAGCTGCCGCAGGACGAGATCGAGCGCCAGCGCGAGAGCGGCTGGTCGCGGCCGGCCGCGGCAGGGGCGACGACGCCCGACCGCCCGATCCCGGCGCTCTCGGTCGGAGACGAGGTGCGCCACGCGACGCTCGGCGACGGCATCGTCATCGGCCTCGAGGCCGATGTGGTGGCCATCCGGTTTCGCGACGACGGCTCCGAGCGCAGGCTCGTGCTCGGCTACGCCCCGCTCGAGAGGCTGTAGTCCACCCGCCCCATCGCGCGGACGCTCGGCACCGCGAGCACCGCCGCCGCAGCCGCCACGCTCCAGATCACTCCGAGCCAGAGCACCGTCGACGTCGAGGCCGCGGCCGCCGCAGGCCCGGCGAGGAGGAACCCGACGGGCAGGAAGACCAGAGTCCCCGCCCAGTCATAGGAGCTGACCCGGGCCAGCGATCGGGCCGGGATGTGCTCGTGGAGGGCGGTGTTCCAGACGACGACGACGAACGACATGCCCGCGCCGGCCACGAACGCGGTCGCCGCGATCAGCCATGTGGGCGCCTCAAGCGCGAGCAGGGCGACCTGCGGCGTCCAGAGGAGGCCGGCCCATGTGGCGGCCCGAAGCGGCCAGCGCGGTCGCAGCCGGAGCGCCACGAGCCCGCCTCCCAGCTCGCCCAGCCCCGACGCGGCGAGGATGAGCGCCCACGCGCCGGCGCCGCCGAGCGAGTCGCGGGCGATCACGGCGCCGAGCACCATGAACGGCCCGAGCACCAGCATGTGCCAGACCGCGTACTGGAGCACGATGACCCACACCCACGTTCGCGCCCGGAACTCCGACCAGCCCTCGGCCAACTCGGCCACGAACCCTGCTCTCTCCGCACCGCGATCGTGCTCGGGAGGGTGCATCAGCAGCAGGGCGAATGCGCTGACGACGAACGTCCCGGCGTCGGTCGCGAGCGCCGCCCCGGGGCCGGCGAGCGCGATCACCGCGCCGCCGGCGGCCGGCCCGAGCACACCTCCGGATGAGTGGGCGATCCCGAGCAGGGCGTTCGCACGCTGGAGCTCGGGTGCGCTCACGGTCTGCGGCACGAGCCCCGTCGAGGCCGGATCGAAGAACGCCGCGCCCACCCCGTGCACGCCCACCATCGCGACGTAGAGGCCGAGCGGCGGGTCGCCCGTCATCACCGCGACCGCGAGCACGCCCGAGCTGACTGCCCGCAGTGCGTCGGCCGCCAGCATCACCCGGT